>JAKQYG010000038.1 GCA_023356515.1 Trichodesmium sp. MAG_R04
TAACCAGATAGGCATTGCCATGAGAAAAGATCGAAAGCCCTTAGGAGCATAGCTGAGGTAAGTTTCCAGGAGTCGCTCGAATTTAACTAAAGGTTTGTCGTAGAAAACTATTTGGTCTAGGTCGAGTAATTCTATATTGGCTTCTTTTAAACAATAGGAGATAGCATTTTTGGGAAATCTGGCATCATGTTTTTTACGAGAAAATCTTTCTTCTTGGGCGGCGGCAATAATTTTTCCATCACATACGAGGGCGGCGGCACTGTCGTGGTAATAAGCTGAGATTCCTAGGATGTTCATGATTTATAAATTTTCTCCTCAGATAGGATTCAGATAGGATCTTTATATCTGGTTTTGGCCAATATTTCGTTAAATATCCTCAAATTATAGTTCATCACTGCATATTATCTAGCCAACTTTGAAAAATTATGAAATCTTTTCCTATTCTATAAGTAAATCTTTTTGGCGTGTAATTAGATAAAAGTTGCCCTTATTTACTGAAAAAACGGGTATAAAGCCTCGGCGACTTTCTCTGCATCAATATTTTTTGCAAATAATTGTTTTATCTGGGAATATGTGTGATAAAATATCGATATGAAGCCAAAAAAGATAACAATCTTAGTAAGAGAGGACAAGTTATTAAACGGAACGTCAAATCAATATAAATCCTTGGATAAAGCTATTAGGACAGCACAGTTTATTAGAAATAAAGCTCTCAGATATTGGATGGACAACCAAGGAGTAAATAAGTCCCGTTTATACAAACTCAGTAAAGAGTTAGTTAGTGAGTTCCCTTTTGTTAATCAATTAAATTCATCAGCTAGACAAGCCTCAGTAGAAGTAGCTTGGACTTCAATTAGTAACCTTTATCGTCCCTGTAAGGAAGGAGCTAAGAAAAAAGGCTACCCTAGTGCTAATGATGGGTAACTTGATTTAGTAAGATGTGTCAATGAGCAAAGGATCACTTTTTGTGAGGATTCCCGTGCCTTTAGACCGGGGAGTATGTTAACCTCTTTGTATACTACATTTTGTCGTGCGGAATGCGGGCTATATAGTTTTCTGCAAATTCGCTCAGCAGAATGGAGTAAGTTAGTGATCGCGTCACAGGAATTAATCATACTACTGTGATTGGATGGGTAAAGTTTGTCGGAGAACAGTTACCAGATATTCTTAGACCATGAATAAATTCATGAAGTTGGGTACTCTTTACTTTGTATAAATTTTCTTTAATTGCTTTAAAGCCCATTGCGCTGTTTTCTCGACTTCTGGATCTGAGTCATATTCTGCTTGTTGCAATAGGTTAGTGGCTTGAATGATTAATTCATAAATTCGCATTAAATCTCGGATAGCATTCTTTCTTATTTCCCCATGATCATTCTGTAGTGATATTGCTAGGGCTCTAGTTATTGGTTTTAATGTTCTAGTACCAATTTCTGAGAGAGTTGCTAAAATTAAACTTTGCTGCTTAGAATCAGAAGCTATGAGTAAATTAACTAATGGTTGAACAGCTCTAGAATCTCCTTTTTGCCCAAGCTCCCAAATAGCTTGATGCCGTTTTTTGGGGTCAAAATTTTGCAATTCATTAATTAACTGCTCAACAATATTAACTTGAGGCAAAGGATAATTATTTTCCTGAGTAGGATTGTTAGAGTTAAAGTGTGGAACGATATAATTTTTGTCAGTTGCTTGTGGGAAATCTAGTTGAGCTTCTTTTTGCTCATAATTATTATTGTCTTGGTGATCTATAGAAGAAATACTATCAACTATAGGAGATGTTTTTGCTTCAATTTCGTGATCTTGATGATGGAATTTAGAGCTATTCTGGGAAATTGGTACATAAGCATTTTCTTCTAAGTGTTCTGGTGGTAGAGTAACAACAGAATCTAAAGACTTTTTAGTATTGTCCACGGAATAGTTTTCGGAAGATACTGACAAGTTTTGGCTATTTAGTTCGGGATAGTTAGTTTCTAGATCGGGTAAAGTTCCTTCTGATATTTCTTTTGGGTCTAAATTTATAGGTTTATGATCATCAAACAGCTTGAATAAAATGAAGACTGCTGTGCCAGTGACTAGAACAGATATTATGCTTAAAATAAATAGTGTTTTTCGCTCCCCTGGAATCTTGAGTAGGGAACGAATTAGTTTCGACACATTTGAATTATTTGAGTTACTATCTTGAGCAATATACAGAGGAACGAAAGAATTAATTTGATGAAATTGTTGTAGGTTTTCTGTTTTTTTCAAGGTACGATTACTAAATTTCCCTGTGTTATAATTATTAATTACTGCTCTACTTACAGTTGGAGAAAAGGAAAAAAAAGTTAACCACGTAATAATCAAAAAAGTGGATTTGTAGTCGAGCATAATGTTCTTTCAGAAGTTTTCTAAGGCACCTTTTATTGGTTGATGGTCATTTCAGTTATCTTTACCTCCCTTGACTTTTGACTTTTTTTTTCTGACTCTAGGATCAATTTAAACTGTAGATTGTATAAGCACATTTTAATTGTAACACATAATATTAGGTAAATATTATCTTTACAGGATTTCCACTGCAGATGTGTTGTTGGTAAATTTTTCAGATATTTACTCTACAATTCGTGCAGGTATTGCCCTTACTGCTAAAGGTTTTGAAGCCATTTTCGGAGTCAAAAATCTTAGAGTCCAGATATTTGGACTTTTTATTTCTAAATACTATATTGTCGAATCAAGTCCAATCACAATATCTTAGGCCAAAATACCCAAAGTTTAATAGTCGGAGTAAAGTTAAAATAAAACTATAATGTTATGTTAAGTCAAACACTTATAATTAGGCTTATAGTTGGGATTATAGCCCCTAATAATGTTTATATTAGGATGTTTAGTCCAACTAAAAACAAAAAAGTTATTATTACTAATTATCTGAACATGATATAAATCACTAGAAAATTATCTGGTCGATTAAAAACCTCCCTATCAAAACTAAATTTGTAATCAGGCTATGGATACGAAGATTGGCAAAATTGTAGATAAACGGTATTATTTGATCCAACCTATAAGTTCAAGTCTTTTAGGACAGACATATTTAGCAGCAGATACTCACCGCCCGGGCTCCCCCCAATGTCTAATTAGAGAAATTCAACTAGTAAATTTTAGCTCAGAAAATCAAGAGGTTATACTATCATTATTTAAAGAAAAAGTAGAAAAGATTTTTAGTTTGAGTCAACACGATGGCTTACCAAATTTATTGGCTCATTTCCAAGAAAACAACAATATATACTTAGTTGAAGACTATATAGTAGGCCTATTTTTATCAGAAGAATTAGCTGAAGGTAAATCTCTGGGAGAATTAGAAGTAATCAATATTTTAAAAGAGATACTAGAAATCTTAGTCTTCATTCATAATCAAGGGGAAACTCATGGAAGAATTAAACCAGAAAATTTAGTTAGACGAATATTAGATGGAAAATTATTCTTAACTAATTTTGGTTTAGAAAGAGAAATTGAGAGAATTTTAGAATTTAATGAGGAACCGTTAATATCAGAAAATGACCAGCTAAATGACCATTATAGCTCACTTTATATCCTATCAGCAGAGAATCAAGAGAAAGTAGACAAGAAAAATGATATTTATGCTTTAGGGATATTTGCTATTCAAGCACTAACAGGATTATCCCCTAAAAATTTACTGAAACAAAAACAAATTAACAATACTCTAGGAATAGAAATACCTTGGCAAGATTTGCAAGTATGTTCGCTAGAACTATCAGATATCATTGACAAAATTATCAATAGTCAAGGTGAACAGAATTATGACTCAGCAACAGAAATCCTAGCAGAGTTAAGCAAGATATCAGACTCTATTGAAGCCAAGAGTATCTCAGAAACAGAAACTATCATTACCATACCACCCGAAAAAAGAAAGATTGCATCATCACTACCTGAACTTAGATACAAGAAAAAAAATATATTAATTGCTAGTTTAGCATTTATAGTAATAACAATAGTAGGAGTAGCGATCACTTGTCTCTGGCAATACCAATTTATAATAGCTCAAGCACTCTATAGAGACGGTCAAAAGTCAGCTAAACAAGGAAGACAACAAACAGCGATCGCAAACTACACTAAAGCACTCCAACTCAATCCCAAAAACCCATTCATTTACTATCAAAGAGGAAACTCTTACTATTCTAAGAAAGCCTATGAAAAGGCAATAAAAGATTATACAGCAGGGATTAAAATCAAACCTAACTACAAAGATGCTTATTATCAAAGGGCTCTAATTTATTATGAACTAGACAACAACGAAAAAGCTATTACCGATTTAACGCAAATATTAAGAATAAATCCTAACTATACTAAAGCTTACAACAAACGAGGGCTAATTTACTACCAAATTGGAGACTACAAAAATGCTATTCAAGACTACAGTCAATCAATTAGACTTAATCCCAAAGATAGCGAAAACTATATTAACAGGGGAATCGCACGAGGGGCTACAGGGGATCAAGCAGGTGCAATTAGTGACTATACTCGAGCTATTGAAATAAACCCTAATAATGTACAAGCATATCATTATCGAGGCTACTCTCGATTTGAGATAGCAGACTATCAAGGTGCAATCGCAGACTATAATCAGATATTAGAAATCAAACCCAATGATGTTAATGCTTATACAAATAGATGTAGTGCTTATCTTCATAAGGGAAATTATTTATCAGCAATAACAAATTGCGAACAAGCAATAGAAATAAATCCTCAGGATTTTTCAGCATATCATAATCTATGTATTACTTATTTCAATCTAGGAGAATATCAAGAAGCAACAGAAAATTGTAGTATTGCTATTGGTATAGACAATAAAAATGCAAAAGCTTATACAAATAGAGGTTTAGCACAGCTTAATCGTGGCTATTTAGAAGGAGCCATAGAAGATTTTACCACAGCAATTAAGATTAATCCTCAAGATGACCTTGCCTATAGTCATCGGGGCATGATTTTCTCAGAGATAGGAAAGTATAATCAAGCGATTAAAGATTTTTCTCAGGCCATTATACTCAATTCAAATAATGCCAAAGCCTATTATAATAGAGGAGTTATTCTATATGAATTACAAGACCTAACTTCAGCAATAGCAGACTTTAGTAAAAGTGCTAACCTATTTTTAAAACAAGGTAAAACAAAAGATTATCAAAACTCCCTAAATATGATTAAACAACTACAGTAATTATAGGAATTAGAACATAGAAAATAGGAATTAATTTAAAATATAAAAATATTTTTCTTATAGCTATAGCTAATTAATGAAACTTGATATAGCATCACATTCACCTCCCTCTAAGTATTTTAATAACTCTTATGTATTAATAAATTAGGTTATCAAAAGTATTTTTTAGCCATCTTTAATCCTTTTGCTTTATCAAACCATAAGTCCACATATATGGGATTTGAAGGAGCTAAAAAAAGATACTTGATTCAATATTTCAAGCCCTATGCTTCAGAAGTAAGTTTGATAACTGATAAGCTAAAATAACCTCCGGCCGAAAATCTCTTATATCAAGCTAATTTAGTATTGTATATAATTCTAACTAGCAAAAACATTAAGAGACTTAATTCATAAACTTACTCTGCTCTATCTGTTCTCTTTTCCCTAATCTAATTTAAATTTCTCTGAATAGTTAAGGAAAATAGTATAAAATAAATAATAAAATATATATTATGAAAATAATTGGTCAACTGCTAGATGGACGTTACCGTGTTGTTCAAGTGCTTAGTTCCGGTGCATTTGGACAAACCTATTTGGCTGCTGATACTCGTCGTCCAGGACATCCTCAATGCGTAGTCAAGCTGTTAAGGGCTCCTGGTAACAGTTTTCAAATAGTCAACACTGCTCACCGTTTGTTCAGACAAGAAGCAGAAATCTTAGAAAAATTAGGCAGACATGATCAGATTCCTTTATTATTAGCTTATTTTGAAGAAAATGATCATTTTTATTTAGTAGAAGAATTTATTCCTGGAACACCACTAAATAAAGAAATTATTCCTGGTAAACCTTGGCAAGAAAAACAAGTAATTAAACTATTATTAGAAATATTAGAAATTTTAAAATTTGTACATGAACATGAGGTTATTCATCGGGATGTTAATCCATCAAATTTAATTAGACGTCAACCAGATGGACAATTAGTTTTAATTGATTTTGGTTCAGTGAAAGAAGTTAGTCATCGAATTGCAGAAGAAAATGGAGAAAAACAAAGAACTATTGCTACAGG
Source organism: Trichodesmium sp. MAG_R04 (assembly GCA_023356515.1). Lineage (GTDB taxonomy): Bacteria > Cyanobacteriota > Cyanobacteriia > Cyanobacteriales > Microcoleaceae > Trichodesmium. Next base: position 6,246 of record JAKQYG010000038.1, read on the forward strand.
TACCCCCTCCTATATGCCCATCGAACAATTTCAAGGCATTCCTCAATTTAATAGCGATCTATATGCAGTAGGCATGATTGCTATTCAAGCTCTAACAGGTATTCCCACTGGTGAACTGCCAAAACTACAAGACCTAAGTCCATCAAATCCTAGTGGCATACTTTGGCGTAATAGAGCGCAATGTTCCTCAAATTTAGCTGATATCCTAGAAAAAATGGTATATTACCATTACACTCAACGTTACCAGTCTATAGAAGAAGTTCTCATAGCACTAGAAAACATTAATCGTCGTTATGAAAGAACAATGGGACTGGAATCGTCGAAAAGTCAAAATAAGGGAAGTTTTCAATCTACAATACCTGTCTTTGGAATGGCATCCCGCTCATTATGGTGGACTTTATTTGTTTTTGCGAGTGTGGGGGTCATCGCAGTGCTATTCGCAGTAGTAAATTTTTTAAATCGCCCCGACTCGCTCAAAGCAGAGCAAATATTTGAAAAAGGGCTAAAACATACCAAAAATCGTAATCAACAAGCAGCAATTTCAAAATTTGACAAAGCCATCAAACTAAATCCTAGCGAAGCAAAGTATTTTTACTATCTGGGGAATGCTTATTACAAATTACAAAACCATCAAAGTGCTATTGTTAATTACAAGAAAGCAATCAATCTTAACCCTAGTTATATTAATGCCTATTTTAACCGAGGTATGGCTTATTCTGAACAAGAAAATTATCCTGAAGCAATTGATGATTTCACCCAAGTATTGCGCTTTAAAAATCAAGATATTGAAGCTTACTATAAACGAGGATTAGTTTATTATAAATCCCAAGACTATCCTAAGGCAATTCAAGATTACACTCAAGTAATTGAATTGAAACCAAATGATGTAGATGCTTATCATAGTAGAGGGGTAGCTCGTGCAGCTAATAATAATTTGCAAGGAGCAGTAGCAGATTATACTCAAATGATTAAAATTCAACCCAACAAAATAGATGGTTATTACAGAAGAGGTAGAGCAAGGTTTTTTCTGGGAGACTATCAAGGTTCTTTAGATGATTATAATCAAGTTATAAAAATAGACCCTGATAATGAAGACGCTTATGCTAGACGTTGCAGTACATACTTGAATTTAGCAGAGCATGAAAAAGCTGTATCAGATTGCACTAAAGCAATTAAAATTAACCCTAACAATGAAGTTGCTTATAATAACCGATGTATTGCCTATCTAAATTTACAAGAGTATAAAAAATCTATATCTGACTGTACTCAAAGAATTGAACTTGAACCCCAAAATCCTGAAGGCTATACTAACAGAGGTTTGGCTTATGCTGAAAACAAGCAGCTAGAAAAGGCTATAGAAGATTATACTCAAGCAATAAGATTAAGTCCAAACAAGGCTGAAGCTTATGCAAATCGTGCTAATGTTTACTCTGAACAAAAAAACTATCAGCAAGCGATCTCTGATTATGTTCAAGCTATTAGACTTAACCCAACATATGCGCTTGCTTATTACCACAGAGGATTAGTCAGGGTTAATATGGAAGATAGAAAAGGAGCCATTAGTGATTTTGAAAAAGCAGCTAAACTTTATTTGGAACAAGGTCGTACAGGAGGTTATAGAGATGCTCAATATCAAATCGAAAGATTGAAATGATTGTTGATAGTTTTAAATTTTATTAAAATCTTAATACTTTTTTGTAGTGTTATATCAGAGTTCACTCTATAGTTACTAGACAGAATAATGTCGAATCAAAAAATTATCACACTTTTAACTGATTTTGGATTAAAAGATGTCTATGTAGGTGTAGTAAAGGGCGTAATTGCTCAAGTTAATCCTCATCTAAAAGTAATCGACCTGACTCATGAAATTCCTCCCCAAAATTTATTTGCCGCTAGATTTTGTTTGCACAATGCTTATCCTTATTTTCCCCCAGAAACAGTTCATCTTGCTGTTGTCGATCCGGGAGTAGGGAGTGCAAGAAGAGCGATCGCTATTCAACTACCTAATGGTTTTTTAGTAGGACCTGACAATGGTATTTTTAGTGGAGTATTGGAAAATTTAGAATTACAAAATATCAAGGTAGTTGCTCTTACTAATTCTGAGTATTGGCAAGTAGAGAAACCTAGTAGAACTTTCCACGGCCGAGATATCTTTGCTCCTGTTGCTGCTCATATTAGTAGTGGGGTGAAGTTAGAAAATTTAGGAGAAAAAATTAATCCAGAAAGTTTAGTAAAATTGTCTTTAAATAATATTACTTTTACAGATTCAGGCATTGTAGGTTGTGTTCAACATATTGACCATTTTGGTAATATAATTACTAATATTTATAGGAGTTATATTACCAAGAAAAATTGGTCACTTATTGTTAATAGTAATAATAATAATGATTATTTTTCATCTGCTCAAACAATCTCTAGTGGTAATACTTATGCTGATTGTCAACTAGGAGAATTAATTGCAATTATTGGCTCTCATGGTTTTGTAGAAATTGCTGCTAATGGTGGCAGTGCCGAGGAGCAACTTAATTTAAAGTATAGGGATAAAGTTGAAGTTTATTGGCTTTAAGTGAGTATCTGAATATTACGCAAAAAGTGCATACATCTTACCCATAATATAATTATTATACCTCATCAAGGTAGAATTTGCTGTATGTAAAATCACATGCTTTCTTAAAAATAGTTCCTTCTACCTCATGCTTCTTGCCAGGGCTATGGGCAAGTCAGGAATCAGAGATTAGTTCTTACTGACTTTAGGATTGAGCTATCTCCGCAACGAGTATTCGACTGCTATACTTAGGAAAAAAATGGTATCAGCTTTTGTGCATTTAAACAACTTATTTTTGTATGCCTCGTTTAGAGAAAAACTCATCTAAATTCTAAATTACTAATACAAATTTAGAATTCGTATTAGTTGAGCCTTCAGTATTTAGCTACCAACTCAAAGGCAAATTATTGGTTGTGAACAATTTCAATTTCATTAATATCTTAACACTTAAAAATTCTATGAATATCTATAAGGTCTTAGAACAAAGTCAACGTTTAAGAATTAGCGATGGCCAGATTATCCCTATTCTCAGTGATTGTGAGAATGCTAATCGTCTGTTAGTCTTAATTTGGTCACAATTAGGGGATTTTGACAATCTAGAATATGCTTGGTGGTTACAACGAGAATCAGCAAAATTACAAGCATTAGGAATAACAATAAGGGCAATCGCTATTGGTGATCATGGTTCTGGTGAGAAATTTTGTGAATATACTGGATTTCCTACTGAATCACTATTTGTCGATCCAGATGCTCTCTTACATAAAGAATTAAAACTATATCAGGGATTAACCTGGAAATTTCCCTTATTAACTAAAGGTCAAAGTGCTTTCCTTAATTTAATGTTAATGTGTGCAGGCATTGGTAGTCCAGGTACTTTAAGGGAGGTGCTGAGGGGTTATCTAGGGGATAAAAAAGCACCTCAATTGATTGATGATGAAGAAGTAATTCATGCTAAGCCTTTACCACCCCTAAAGGGTTCATTTTTTAACCTGGCAGGGGGAAAAGGTTGTCAACGTCCCTTTGAACTAGCGACACTGAGGTTAAGAAATATGAGAGAAGTTCTTAGTAATTGGTCAACCTATATACCTAATTCTGGCTATTTAACTCAAAGAGGGGCAACTTTTCTATTTGATAATCAGGGGAATTTGCTTTATAAATATTGCGATCGCGGTATTCTGGGTTTTGCCGAGAATAAAAGTAATCCTCTATCTTTTGTTTTAAAAGGGAATAGGGGCATATAGCAAGTTTCGAGAAAAGATATTGCATAATAGAGTATGTTATGCAAGTCAAAAAGATACCAAATGGGTTCTATAACTAAGACAAAGCAAGTGCTTAAAAGTTTCTACAGGTTTTCTTATAGAGATTGAGAGATACCCCTGAAGCTGCTCAATCTTGCCGTATATAGTATATATTTGATAGATATTTTAGATATTTGTAGTACATTTAGTGTCTTTGTATCATTCCTATGTGAGTTATTTTGGGATTGCGATCACGTTTACCAATAAAACTCATTAAAGCACTACAAGAAAAAACAGGAAGAGCTTGACTTTTAGGCCTTATCATAGTCATTATTCAACCTGCCGCAGAACTACAAAAACATCTATATAATCAATCTTCCCAAAACTAAAATCTTTAGTAATTAATAACAAGGTATAATTGCTAAAGTAGCCTGATTAAATCAACTAGGGAGTATATGGAAACAACTGACTGGCAAACTATAATTCCTGCTGGAATAGCAATTATTATCTTTATTGGAGGAATGTTAATGATGTTTACTAGCTTCTGGACTGATGGAGGTTATAAAAAGCAAAAAAGGAAGAAATAAAAATAGGGCTTAACCATTCTAAAGATATAATTATGCATCATTTGTAGAGCTATGCCTTACCATTAAGTCTTAAAATTTTTTCTTGAAGATGATTTCGCTAACTTCCAACTCTGAGCTATGTCAAACACTTAATCCTTGCCATAAACATTTTATTCCTGGTTCTTCCATCTTTATTTTTTACCCAAAAACCACCCCCCAACTTTGCTATCCTGGTTCCTTCCAGAGAGAAATAGAGAAATTTAAGAGAAATTACAAAATCTGTAATCCTTGCTCCACAAACATTATAGAAGTTATGGGTAAAGCATAGATTTGTAGAGCAGGGTCAGCTCATCCTAACAGTCATTGACAAACAGTATATTTTCTGGTCCTATTGCTCTGACAAGTTCTTAGGTTAATTTAGTAACAAAAATAAATTCCAGTGGCCAATAGGAGTAAACATTTGGAACATTGGGGTAAAGATTTGAGAACATCTTCATGGAGATATCTATTTAGATATTCTACCACAACTGACATTCTTCTCCGATAAACCCAGTTTATTATAGCAGTCCTAAATTGGTTGTGATAATTTTTCTAATAGCTAATTGGAGCTGAAAACCTTGAAAACTCTGACTACTGACTACTAACTCCCAGAAAAATATTACAAATCAACAGGACTTACGGAACGGCACTAATTGTAGTGGTAATATCTGGAAAATGACAGGTTTTTGCACTATATATAGCGGTTGTCCGTAAGTCCTGATCAAATAGGATTGCTATATAGCACTCCACTTGCACGTGGATATGATGTTAGCATAGAATAAAAGTAGGAAATTAATCAACTATAAAGAAATATTTATAAAATGTTTAACTTCAATAATATAATCGAATTTTCACATCTATATTGTATAGAAATTTGTGTATTGATAGTACCTATCAATTTACTATCCAGTTTACAACTAATAATTTTTACATTCCTTCATCGACCCAAAAAAGAAATTCATTTAATGGCATTAGTAGGCAGTTTTTATGCTTTAATGATTATCCTTCATGTCGGCAGCTGGTTTATTGTTGGAGTAGTTAGAATCCAAACATTTATTCTTTTGTGGTTTGCTAGTTGTTGTTTAATAATAAATATTTGGGCAGTTATTCATAATTCTAGTATGAGAACAACTATTAAATTTTTACAACAGTTTATAGTTAAATTTATTAATAGTATAACTTTCCATAATCAACAGATTATACCAAAAACTAAATAGTATTTTATTAGAATAATTTAACCCACATTTCGTACTTTAATTTCTCACAGAAAAAGACGAGATAGTTTTGCTTTTAACAACCACCATGACCATAAAGCTACCAAGGTAGAGTTAGTTGTAACGAGGGTAGTCGAAGCTGTGATTAAAGTGTAAGAGAAAGAAGTAATCCAAAGAGCAAATATAATTGACCAGTTAAAAAGTTTCATAACTAAATAAAAAATAGTATTATGCCAAGCTCGGGTATAAAAGCAGACTTGTCCCATCGCCCCATGCGTTATTTATTAACGACTGCAAATTTAAATAATACCTTATCAAAGTAGACGGATTTGGTATTATTAAGTTTATACAATTATTAGTTGAGTATGCTCAAACTAACTATTATAGTTTTAATTATTCTTATAGGTTCTTCCCTTTGTTCTGCTACAGAAACAGCTTTACTTTCAGTTTCTCCTATTAAAGTACAACAGTTAGCGCAGTCTAAAAAAACAACAGCATTAGTACTGTGGGAAATTAAGCAAAAAATCAACCGTCCAATTGCTACTATTGTGATTATTAATAACATTTTTAATATTGTGGGTAGCATCTTAATTGGTAATATTGCAGCTTCAGTTTTAGGTAATACTTGGTTAGGAGTTTTTTCGAGTATTTTGACGTTTTTAGTAATAGTTTTTGGCGAAATTATTCCTAAAACTTTAGGGGAACGTTATGCTATCCAATTTTCACTAATAGTAGCTTTGCCTGTACAGGGGTTAACTTTTATTTTTACTCCGATAGTCTGGTTGATGGAAAAAATCACATTACCTTTTACTCAAAGAAAAAAATTACCTACTACTAATGAAGCAGAAATAATGTTTTTGACCAGAATAGGATATAAGGAGGGAGTTATTGAAGGTGATGAAGCTGAAATGATTAGAAGAGTATTTCGGTTGAATGATAAAAGAGCATGGGATATAATGACACCTCGAATAGCGACTACTTATTTATACAGTGATTCTACCATAGCTGAGGTTAAGTCAGATATTATTAGTTCTCAACATAGCCGAATTATTGTCATAGGAGATTCTATTGATGATGTAGTTGGTATGGTATTGAAACATGAATTACTTAAAGGTATAATTGAAGGGAATAAAAATCAAAAAATTGCTAATTTTATGCGAGATGTTAGATTTATTCCAGATACATTGAGGGTCGATTTATTGTTGAAAGAATTTAAGAAATATCGCCAACATTTGATGGTTGTTTTAGATGAATATGGAGGAGTGTCGGGAGTGGTGAGTCTGGAGGATGTTTTGGAAGAATTAACTGGTGAAATTGTCGATGAAACTGATAAAAGTGTTGATTTACAAGTTGTGGCAAGAATGAGAGGAAAGATCAAATTAAAGGATGAGTAATTTCAGTAATTACCGAAAAATTGGGTTTAAAGCCTCGCCCATAAGCGGGTGACTTTTTAGTTTATTTTTTTCCACAGGTTATGTCTTTATTGCTTTTTATAGTTATTGCGAATAAGAATGGGATACTTTTTCAGCTAAAACCTTTTCACAGCAAGAAAATCTTGTCTCAATCTAAATCAGAATGACTATACTTTCTCTATAAATTTATAGGGACGTTTCATACAACGTCCCTACTTCTCCTTCTGGGAGATGTTAGGGGTGGGTCCACTACTGCTGATGCCAAATCCGCCTTAGTGAGAGGATATTTTTTAAAGTTACAGCCTTTACTAAATAACGGATTAGGCCATAGGACAAGCCTACTTTTATAATGAAAAAGACTTTTTCAGCAAGCCCTAACTAATTTGTCACCCCGTGAGAGTTAGCCCTCTTTATGCAATAGAATACGAAAAAGTTTCTCATTAGCCAGCGCTCCTACAGACAATTCTTCAATACTATTCAAAACCACTTTTGCTCCTGCCTCCAATAACTTACCAAGATAAACATATTGTCTTTCATCACTTTCCTGTACATGGGGAGGTAATACACCTACTCCGACCCAAGTTCTCGATGGTATCTGCTTACGAGCATTCTGCACTGTATGCATATCTCCTACTGTATCACCAGCATAAATCACAGGTAGATTTTCAGGTAAACTATGTCGCTTTTCCAATTGCTTCACTACCGCCAACAAACCTGTCGGGTTAGGTTTTCCCGGCGCATCTTCCATTCCCACTACTATCGGGGAACTCAAGCCTAATTTTCCTTCCAAAATATAAGCTATTTCCGATCTCATTGCTCCACTAAAAAACCCCCAATACAACCCTGCTGCTGTCAAATGATCAAAATAACTAGAACTTACTAACAAAGGCTCAGAGCAAATATAACCGTCCCAGTTGTTCTCATCTAGGCCCCGATAACGAGACTGAAAAAAAGCTACTAACTTTTGATAATCTAAATCCATATCCTTCCGTTTTTGCCCTTGAACCTCAAAATACCGATAAACTAACTCTCGCGAAGCTTCCCAGTCATTATTCCACAGTCCCTCAGACTTAAGCTCGTCAATGTCTGCTAAAGTCGGGGAAAATGCGCCGGATGTAAAATGCTCTACCGTATTCGCGATCGCCTGTCGATAAGACCCACCCACGTCTCGAATTACGCCATCAATATCGAAAACCAAAATTGCTTTATTCATCATCAAATTTTAATTTTTATGGTATAATAAAGTTTTGTGTGTAAAGATTAAAATTTAGCCTAAAATTGGCTCAGGAGGTAAATTGTCCAAATTTATACTAAAAGTAGTCTGGTTAGACGATAATGTAGCACTTGCTGTGGATCAAGTGGTAGGAAATGGTACTAGCCCTTTAACTTGTTACTTTTTCTGGCCTCGGAATGATGCTTGGGAGCAACTAAAAAGTGAATTAGAAGCCAAGCATTGGATTTCAGAAGTGGATCAGGTAGCTCTCCTGAATAAGGCCACAGAAATAATTAGCTATTGGCAAGAAGAGGGCAGGAGACGGCCACTTTCAGAAGCTCAGACAAAATTTCCAGACATAATTTTTACAGGTACTAATTAGGAAGTAAAAGTGCGACTCGTTGGTCACTAAACCATGAAACTGGTAAAATGCCCGTTCCAAACTAATACAATCACCCTATTACCGAAACTGGACTTATTGGAGTAGCAGAATAGGTAAACATCTAAGCGTAAGAAAAGAAGTTACAACGCCGATGTTAAAATGGCAGAAGAATAAACAAATGTTGCACCAACATTGCCACGACACAAAAACTGCCTTAGACAAGAAAACACATCCAAAACCAAAATTACAGGATTTACCTGAAGGCTATTCATGGGTTGACGATATGTTTAGACTAAGACAGGAATATGCCCATAAAAAGGGACATTTAAAAGAGGAGTTGTGCAGACAAGTCGGGTATAGTAACTTACCTGGCTTAGTTCAAAACTCAGAAATTAAAAGTTAAAATTAATTTAGAATATTATCGATAACACCTATCGTTCCAGTTTGAAGCAAGAACAGAAATAAATAGGCAAAGAACTAGATAAATTTAAGCTTTTTGTATATTTCTAGGAATAGCAAATTGACTATTCTAACAATATAATCCAATTAATAAAGGTAAAATCTGCGGATGAACCAAGAACAGACATTACCAATAAGTGACCAACTACCACTTGTAACTTCTCCAACTATTCTCAAAAAAGCTATCTTATATAAGCTTGATAGCTATATTTCAGGTCGTGGCGAGTTGGTGCTTCCATGTCTGCCTGGTTTGCTGGACCATTACACAAATGTCGTAGAGAAGTTATTTTCTCATTTGGGTAGACCAATGTCCACAGAAAGACAACAACAGTTGCGTCAAATAATAGAAAGAAAGTTGGCAGAAGGATATAATATTTCCGCAACTGCAATGTTAGTTATTCAATATGAATTGGTCAAACCTCCAGAAAAAGGTATGGCTTGTCAAGTAACTATTCGCACTCCAACTTTAGGGGAACAGTATAAACTTTGGGTAGAAAATAGAAAGCCTCCTCTATTTGGTTCCCACCCTGATGCTAAGGTATTAGCAATTGCAGCAGAATTTGTAGAAAACTCTACTAAAATATTAGATATAGGGGGAGGGACGGGTAGAAATGCTTTACCTTTGGCGAGAAAGGGTTACTATGT
>JAKQYG010000380.1 GCA_023356515.1 Trichodesmium sp. MAG_R04
AATGTAAGTTCTACTAAAATTAATCTAATCGCAGCACTGCCATAAAAGCTTCTTGTGGTACATCAACTGTACCTAATGACTTCATTCGTTTTTTACCTTTAGCTTGTTTTTGTAATAATTTTTTCTTACGGCTAATATCTCCACCGTAACATTTAGCCAAAACATCTTTCCGTAAAGCGGGAATATGCTCACTAGCAATAACTTTAGAACCAATAGATGCTTGAATTGGTACCTTAAATTGATGGCGAGGAATTAATTCTTTCAGCTTTTCTGTTAAAGCACGACCTACCCCATAAGCTTTATCCCGATGTACAATTACAGCTAAAGCATCCACTGGTTCAGCATTAATCATTATATCTAGCTTAACCAAAGGATTTTCACGATAGCCTATAAGATGATACTCCATACTAGCATAACCGCGAGACCGAGATTTCATTTGGTCAAAAAAGTCTGTAACTACCTCTGCCAAGGGTATTTCATACACTAAAGTTGTTCTACCCTGAGCTATATATTTCATATCCTTGAATATGCCCCTTCTTGATTGGCCTAATTCCATTAATGTCCCTACATATTCTTCTGGAGTAATCATTTCTATTTGAACATAAGGTTCTTCAATTTTTTCTCGATGATTAGGATCTGGCAATAAGTTTGGGTTATCAACCAAAATTACTCCTTCTTTGCTGGTAGTTACTTGATAGACTACTGATGGGGAGGTGACAATCAAGTCTAAATTATATTCTCGCTCCAATCTTTCCTGAACAATTTCCATGTGAAGCAGCCCTAAAAACCCACACCGAAATCCAAAACCCATAGCACTTGATGTTTCTGGTTCATAAGACAAAGCTGCATCATTAAGTTTGAGTTTATCTAGTGCTTCTCGTAACTCTGGGAACTGATCAGCGTCTGTGGGAAATAATCCACAAAATACCATAGGCTTAGCTTCTGTGTAACCCGGCAGAGGAACTTGAGCTTGTTTTTTGGCTAGAGTTATTGTATCTCCCACTCTTGCATCTTCCACTGCTTTGATAGCTGCTGCTAAATAACCTACTTCTCCTGCATGAAGTTCTTTGACCGGTTTTTGGGTAGGAGATAGAACTCCTAAATCATCTATATCATATTCTTTTCCTGAGGCCATAAGTCGGATGCGATCGCCTTTAGTAATAGTCCCATCCATAACTCGGAAATATACAATTACTCCTCGATAGGGGTCATAATAACTATCAAATATAAGGGCCCGTAATTGTTGGCTGGTAGTATCTTGTGGTGGTGGTACTAATTGAACAATTGATTCTAGAATTTCAGCAATTCCTATTCCTTCTTTGGCAGACGCTAGAATTGCACCCGAACAGTCTAAACCAATTATGTCTTCTATTTCCTGTTTTACCCGTTCTGGTTCTGCCCCTGGAAGGTCTATTTTATTTAATACTGGGATAATTTCTAGGTCATAGTCCAAAGCTAGATATACATTAGCTAAGGTTTGAGCTTCTACTCCTTGGGAAGCATCTACGACTAATAAAGCACCTTCACAAGCCGCGAGAGAACGGGATACTTCATAAGAAAAGTCTACATGACCAGGTGTGTCGATGAGATTTAATACATATTCTTTTTCATCTTTAGTATGATAATTCATTCGGGCAGCCTGGAGCTTAATTGTGATGCCACGCTCCCTTTCTAAGTCCATTGTATCTAGGAATTGTTCTTTCATTTCACGGTCTGCCACTGTGCCAGTTGCTTGCAAGAGGCGATCTGCTAAGGTTGATTTTCCGTGGTCTATATGGGCAATAATAGAGAAATTACGAATGTGAGAAACAGGAACTTTTGTCATATTTTCTGATAATTTGAGTTGCCGTGTTTTGGCGATAGTTTTGTTGACCAAAGAATAGAGTCTTAAGCCTACCCTTTCAAGAGGGTGAAAAATATTTCATTTAGTATTCCAAGTCTCTGGCTTGAGCTAGAGCTAGTAATAACTGATATTACTCTTTCTCGTTAGCATTCAGGGATTCTTACCAAAAAATTGGGCTTAAAGCCTCGCCCTTTTAGGGCAACTTTTTAGTTGATTTTTTTTACAGTTTATGTTATTTATCTTTTGAGTTCACAAAAAATATATTAGTCGCAGGTGGCCAATCCGAGACAAAAAACGGACATTGAGGCCAGCATAAGACTACTCCCAAAGTAGCACCCACAACTTAAACAAGAATGGACTCGCTCTATTGTGTTGGGACGCTTTTCATATTTATCTGGTAACTTGGTTGCCATGTTTATCTTTCTTTCTAGTTTAATGAATTTAAATTCCCTAGTTGCTAAAAAATGGGAGATCCTCAAGTCCATACTAATAGCATTGCCATCAGGTGAAACCAGAAAAATGAGTATAAAGTCTACCTCTTTTAGGGAGACTTTTGATTTTGAATATACTTTTTAAGAGTTTCAAGTGGTGCGCCTCCAACTGAAGCTACAAAATGTGATGGACTTTAAAACCCAGTCTAGTGGTTTTTTTATATCCTGCTTCTAGCTGATAGTTGATAGTTAAATGCTTACTCAGTATTATTTATCTGCCAAAAACTCAACTTTTGATTTTTCTGTGCTACTGCTACAGCAGCTATATAATTGGGTTGAGGAATAAATTGATACAAATACCAATGGGATGCTTCCTCAATATCTCCATTGATGCTAAAAAATTCTACTGGTTTTTCTGGGGTTAAAGAAATTTCCACTTTTTCCAGACTACCTGCTAGTCCATCTCCTGTTGCTTTTAAATAAGCTTCTTTGCAAGTCCACATTTTCAAAAATGTTTCTTGCTGTTTTTGAGAAGGAAGTTGACTAATAAGGTTATATTCTTGAAGAGAAAAAAAACGTTTGGCTAAATTTTCAGCATCATTTATTGGGCGGATATATTCTAAGTCAATACCTATTAAGCTAACTTTGGTAATGGCATATAAGGCTAAGTCTTGAGAGTGAGATAGGTTAAATAATATTGAAGTATTTTGTAAGTAGGGTTTGCCGCGATCACTATAAGTAAATTGTAGTTTCTTTGATTCAATGTTTAAGTAACGGCTGAGAATTTTTCTGAGTGTTCCTCTGGCAATTATAAAACGATTTTTGTCTCTTTCAAAATAAAATCTGTTAGCTCTATCTTTTTCGTCTGGCGATAATATTGTTGATAGTTCCTCAATTTTACCAGATGATAATTTTAGGTTTGTACTCCATATATGAACGTTATTCTCTGATAGTTCTAATTCTTTTTTTACCTGATCAAGAAACATTTATTTATTTATTTAAAAAAAGAGTCTTATATAGGCGAGTAACTTTCATCATTTATTACAATACTACAGGCGCTCACCAAATGCAACCCCCTTTCCTTTCTTGGTAGCACTTTTTTGGGAGCATCCATACTATGTCAAAAAAAATCTGCTTTAATACTAATCACCATAAACTTTGCTAAACTTGAGGGTTCCATTTTTAAATATTATTTGTCGGAGTAAATACTTCATATAGTAGTAACTTTGCTTATCAAGGAAAGTTATTTTTGCAAGCTTCCAACTTACATTCCGCATTTTAAATGTAGTATATCATACTGGTAATTGAAAGCTTTGCCTGATAAAAATCTATAAAATTTGCAAGTAAAAATACATATTACAGGAGCCATTAATAGTTATTAGTAATAACAGAGGCTGTAATTCACGTTTTTGGTAAAGAAAAATTGTAGTATATTTATGGTGCGGAATATGGGTTTAAGAATTGGTATTACTAATTGGCTAAAAAAACGGCAAGGAATTTAAACTCCCTGCCGTTTTTCCATATAAAATCAACTTAAATTTTGTTTTCGAAAGAAACTAAATCTTATTTATTCGGCAACTTGAGGCACCAACTCTCGTTTTTCTTTTTCTTGACCCTTAGAAACCTTAATCTGACCATCTTCCCCAACATCAACCACAGCGATATCACCCTCATTGATCTTGCCAGCCAGAATTTCCTCAGCCAAACTATCCTCAAGTAAACGCATAATTGCCCGACGCAAGGGACGTGCCCCATAACTAGGATTATATCCTTCCTCAACCAACCGCTCCTGGAAACGATCAGTAATTTCTAACTTAATACCTTTCTCTGTCAACCTACTAAAAACTTCTTGGAGCAGAATAACAGAAATTTCCTTCACCTCATCCTTAGTCAACTGACGGAACACAATAATCTCATCCAAACGGTTAAGGAATTCTGGACGGAAATACTGCTTCAACTCCTCATTCACTAAATTACGAATTCGGTTATACTGAGCATCAGCCTCATTGTCTGAGAATTCAAAACCAAGACCACCGCCTCCTTTCTCAATTACTTTAGAACCGAAATTAGAAGTCATAATAAT
>JAKQYG010000381.1 GCA_023356515.1 Trichodesmium sp. MAG_R04
GTATATTTGGGGGTCTGGAAGCCTTGCTGTGTCGTGGTTTAAAAACCGAGCTCCCACCACCTTCGTTTGAAGGAGAACTAATGGAAACGAGAAACTCCTCTACAAAAATGGAAACTTGATTAATTTCCCACCACCTTCGTTTGAAGGAGAACTAATGGAAACCTTCTTTGTGTATCTTCAACCCACCTTCATATATTGACCCACCACCTTCGTTTGAAGGAGAACTAATGGAAACCTGACATTGCGAATAGGCCCGAGTCGTCCATATACATGCCCACCACCTTCGTTTGAAGGAGAACTAATGGAAACATTAACCCTTGCTTCAGCCAAAGGTCATATTCGGCCCACCACCTTCGTTTGAAGGAGAACTAATGGAAACACGATGGTTACCGAGATATCTGTATAGTTTTATCACCCACCACCTTCGTTTGAAGGAGAACTAATGGAAACTCTACAGTCTGTGCGACTTGTTGGCTTGCATAAAACCGCTAAAAAGTAGGTAGAACAAGCCTTCCATGCTAATACATGATGGTAAACATCGGTCATGGAAAACTCTTATATCCTTGTAGGTGAAATTCCTATTGCCTTGTTGTTGGGTTAACAGCGTAGACTATTCCAAACACAGCTATGGAGTGTAGGAGTATAAGTGCCATGGAAAAAGGCTACACAATTATGTTTTGTGTAGCCTTTTTTTTATTCCTTAAATATATTTTCATACGCGCGCGCGTGTAAAAAAAAATCTCAAGATGTGACAAATAAGCTTAATGCTAGATACAGAATTATTTGAGACAATATATTGAATTATTATTCAATAAAAAAAAGAAGGTAGCGATCGCCAATTCACTCTTATCCACCCAGGACAAACGCATTAAATCATGGAATAGGAGTAATGAGCATAAAGACTCAGAAGCATGTCAAAACTTTAAAATAAGAAGTGTTTACCCTGCACTTGGAACTTCTTAAAAATATTTGCTTCTAAAATAGGCAAAAGTATTTATCAAGAACAGCCACGGATTATTATCAAAAGATCTAACCGACCAATTGAAACATCCTTCAATTAAAATGAAGGTTATTTGACTTGAATTACTATTGGTTTTTGAATAAAAATAGTTAGGTGATTGCTAACGCAAAGCTCCGCTAACGCACGTGACAAAGCGTGAAGTTCGTCGAAATTGTCATGCGCTATATATAGTGTCTTTGCGTAAGTCCTGTTTATATTAAATTCGGTAGTGTCGATATCAGTAAAGCGTAGAAACCGGGTTTATATGAAATGCTCTACTATCCTCACATCTGTCTCCCGTAAACCCGGTTTGTTGTAATACTCCGCAGCAAGTGGATGTGATACAGCGCTTTCCTTACATTTACGCGGGCAAGATGCCCCCCACTACATGATTTTTACCATTTACCCTGTACATCATTTGCCCGAAATCTGCTGTATTATTAGAGAACTGACATTCTCCTGACGCTTATGGTCTTTGCTAGAAAAAAAAGATTTGGACAAAGTAGTTTTTCATGGTTCGGATTTGGTATAAAATTTGTATCAAACTTATCTTTCTGCTAAACAAACATTAAAAGCAATGCCATATTATATATCACCTAGATTTATAGATAAACTAGCAGTCCACATTACTAAAAATTTCTTAGATCTGCCTAGAGTGAGAGTACCTTTAATCTTAGGAATACACGGACGAAAAGGAGAAGGAAAAACTTTTCAATGTCAATTAGTTTTTGAAAAAATGGGAATAGAGCCCGTCACAATATCTGGGGGAGAACTAGAAAGTAAAGATGCGGGAGACCCAGCACGTTTATTACGTTTACGTTATCGAGAAGCATCAGAAAAAATTAAAGTTCAAGGTCGGATGTGTGCTTTATTTATTAATGATTTAGATGCAGGTGCAGGTAGGTTTGATGGGGGTACTCAATATACGGTAAATACTCAATTAGTAAATGCTACTTTGATGAATATTGCTGATAATCCTACTAATGTACAATTGCCAGGTAGTTATGATGAAACTCCTCTACATCGAATACCAATTATTGTGACTGGAAATGATTTTTCTACCCTTTATGCACCTTTAATTAGAGATGGCCGAATGGAGAAATTTTATTGGGAACCAAATAAAGGAGACAGAATTGGCATAGTAGGTGGCATATTTAAAACAGATGAACTTTCTTCTGGAGATATTGAGAGTTTAGTAGATGAATTTTCTGACCAAGCTATAGATTTTTTCAGTGCTTTACGTAGTCGAATATATGATGAACAGATTCGTGATTTTATTCATCAAGTAGGTATGGAAAAAATTTCTAGGCGAGTAGTAAATTCTACAGAAAAAGTTCCAGACTTTGCTAAACCTAATTTTAATCTATCTCATCTGAGAGAATATGGAAAAATAATGGTGGGAGAACAAAAACGTATCCGAGAATTGCGCTTAGTAGAAGAATATAATCAATCTCGATTGTTTGGTGCTTCTCAAACAAATCAACCGGAAAATTTTGCGCCAAATTCTAGTTATTCATCTCCACAATTAACTATACCTAATCAGGTAACAGAAAACCAAATTAATTATACTATTAAAAATAGTAACCTGAATTTAGAAGTAAGGCAACAGATACAAAAAATTATCCAAGATGGTTTAAACATTGGGATGGAATATGCAGATAAACGTAGATATAAAACTGGTTCATGGAAAAGTTGTGGAAAAATAGAGAATAAGGGAGAACAAGAAGTGATAAATGCTGTCGAAAATTGTTTAGTTGAACATCAAAATGATTATGTTCGTTTGATTGGAATTGACTCTCATCTCAAGCGTAGAGTAGTGGAGAAAATTATTCATAGACCAAAGATATAAGAGATTGTTTTTCAAGCAAATATTAAGAAGGTTAGAAAACTTCTCTGACGAGGAATTTTAGGAATTAGCCTTATGAAAAATTGTTGGCGATCGCAAATCTACCATACCATTTTGAAGTCAGAATGTTACGAATAGTAAGGGGGATAATAAAGATTTTACAGGAGATTCCCTTTTGAAAAACAAGATGATTTACGAATTAAAAATGGTCTTGAATCTATTAATTCTGACTTCTGAATTGTGAATTTTGACTCCTAAAAATTCCCCTAGCTATTTGTAGCAAACATTTATCAAAGTTGATTTGAGGTGAATTTACAATTTGTTACATAGTGACAAATTATAACCCCTATGTACTTAATATAATAATTACTTAAATGTATTTAGTATCATACTACCATTATTCTTTTATTAAGTCAATACTTCTTGTCTTGAGTTTGTATTTTAATAGTATTTATATGATTGAGTTTATTACTACTTGAAGCTGCCCCATCGTAGATTAACTCAAACATATTTCAGCAGTTTCTCGCTCTTATTAAGAAATTATGCTACTTGATAACTTAGAATAAATGGTACATTCGAGACCTTTAGATTCATAAATTGTAGTTATTCCTCTACTATTAATCATTAGTATGATTTAAGGAATTTCCTAAAGTTCCATCTCCTTCTAATTGTTGACGACCATTACGAATAACTTGGAGCATACCCATTAACTGCTGTTCAATAGTATCAAGTACATTGTCGGCATAGTCATCAGCACCATTCTGAATTTCATCACACTCAGCGATCGCTCTAGCTCTCATTTCTTCAAGTTCTTGTTGAGCTTGATAGCGAATTTGTTCAATTTCAGCAATAGTAGCTTGTTGAATTGCTTCACATTCTAGCTGAACTTGGTTTCTAAGTTGATCTGCCTCTAATTTGGCCTGCTGTACAAGGCCCATTTCATTTAAAATTTGAGAAGCTCGTTGTTCTGCATTTTCAATAATTTCTTCAGCGTAAAGTTCAGCTTCTTGGAAGATATCATCTTTATGCCGAAAAATCATTTCAGCTTCCTGAAAAGCAACTGGTAAATTCAGACGTATAATATCTAGTTGGTCTAATAAATGCTCTTCATCTATTAAAGTGCGTCCCCAAAAGGGTATTCTAGGACTATCAAGGATAATCTCCTCCAGTTGATTTAGTTCTCGCTGGATATCTACTCCAGGGGAACCATTGGAAGGTTCACTCTCGACATTTTGCCCATTTACCTCTGGTTCAATATTGGCTTTGGTTGAATTTTGTCGTAACATTTATAAATATCAATAGCAATGTGCTTAGGAACGAGATGATCTACTGAGCCACCAAAAATAGCGATTTCTTTAACTACACTACTACTTAAAAAACTATATTCATTAGAGGTCGCTAAAAAAACTGTCTCTATTTCTGGTGATAAGGTTTTATTAGTGTGGGCCATTTGTAATTCTTTTTCAAAATCTGAAAGAACCCGTAGACCTCGAATTAGGACTTTA
>JAKQYG010000382.1 GCA_023356515.1 Trichodesmium sp. MAG_R04
TGGAAGTGTGGCCTAATTTCCGGGCGGAGGGATGGCGCTCTTATTATGCTTTTTATTACGATGCTGAATTTGGAGAGGATACTTTTCAAGTGTATCTACCGGAAGCAGAAGAGCGTCACCCTTTTGTGGATGGTCGGGGTGCTTATCAAATAGCTCGCCTAGAAGAATTTCCCAGTTTCATCGAGTGCCAGGATAGTTCGAGAAACTGCATTGGTTTAATTCTGCTGAAAACTCCAGAAAAAATTAGGCTCAAAGATCGATGGAAAGTAGGAGTGGACTTCGGGACTTCTTTTACCAATGTATATGTTAACAACAACAGTACAGTCGAACCTTTATCAATGAAAAACCTCCATCTAAAGGTGACAGAAGTTTTGACAGAAACGCGAAGACCTGTATTGTTTGAATACTTTATTCCAGAAAGCTTTATCCCTGTTGATAAACCGCTGCCCTTGGAGAGTGTACTAACAACCAGGGGTAAACCAGAGAGCGATAAAAACCTAGAACGCCCAATTATTGATGGTAGGATATACGTTCCTGATCGCAGCCGCTTTGAACCTTCCCCGAGCTGGATAGAAACCAACCTTCACTGGAGGAATTACACTGCCAACAAACTATTCCTGAAAAATTTGGCTTTGTATGCGAGTACAATCGCGGCACAAGAAGGAGTTATAGAGATTCAGTGGTGTATTTCCTATCCTACGACTTTTTCTCGTCGTGATCAAAATCGGTATGCGAAGACTTGGCAAGATTTGACTGAGGAACTTCAAGCTCAAACTGGAATTAAACACATTTGTCCAGTTCCAGATGATGTAGGATTCTTCAAAACTGAGAGTTTGGCGTTCGCTCAATATTTTGCAGATATGGAAGGCTTCGATCTAGTCCGAACGACTTGTCTTTATATGAGAAGAGAGACTTCAGATATTTCGGTTTGGTACAACAACAAACTCATTCATCAATGTTCAGTTTTATTTGCTGGTCATCATTTGTTATCAGATTTCTTAGAATTGAATCCCAATTTTTTATCCCAGCTATCTGAGCAGAATTTGACAGACTGGGATCGATTAACCAAAGACAAATTCAGGGCAAAGCTGGATATATTTCTACGTCTGGAAAGTGAAAATTGGCTGAAAAATAAAAGAGATTTTGCACAGGACGATCCGAAGTTTCAAGGTTTGCTCCGGCTGATGGCAATTGGCATGGGGGGATTGTATTACTATGTGGGGATAATCTTGGGAGTTCTTGAACAAGAGGGAAAATACCAGAGTCGCGAAATTACTCCTGTTTATATTGGCGGAAATGGTTCTCAACTGTTAAATTGGTTAGCTGAAGGGGGTAGTTTTCTTTCTTCTTCGGAAGTTAGCGATCTCCTGAGTCAGATGTTGATTAAAGGGTCTGGATTTTACGACCACATATTAGAAAAAACGCGATTGAGTCAAAGACCAGGAGACGAAGTAGCTTGCGGTTTGGTCTTGGGTCGTACTAAGTTGACAGGATTAGGGAGGAAAACTAAAGATCCGTTGATTGCAGGAGAGGATTGTGAAATTAATGGAGAGTTGATCGACTGGAGAGAACGCTTGGAGTTTGAGGGAAATATTCGAGAGTTAGAAATTCCTGATTTAGTACAGCTAAAAACATTTCTAGATGATTTTCATGGATCTTTAAAGGAGTTGGAGATTGAGGAAATTCTCCCGCTACAGGATTATGAACTGGGAGACGAACCAGGGGCAGAACCAGAATTTGCTTATAACCAGACTCTTTGGAGAAATACCCAGAGGGAGTTGATGAACGTTTTGTTAAATATGAGGGGAGAAACAGATGATATTCCTGTGGAACCGCCTTTCATTATGGGGCTGAAGGCTCTATTACACGTTTTGGCTAAGGAATGGGCAGGTAAGGAAGATCAATAGATATCTCAAAAATTCTCACTTCCTTTGTTGTAACTATCTTTCAGGTAGCGACCGCTCTTCGATGAGCAATCGCTATTTTTTACACGCTTTATAGTATTAATAATTACACAGAAAAGTATAGCAAAATGCGCTACTATATTTGCATATTACAAAGTGCTGCTAATGTAGCACATGTGAAAGTATTGTTAATAGTAGCAGAAATCTAAACTACATTTAAAGACAATAGTAATATGTACAGGATTTACGTAAAGGTACTACATATAGACCCTTCGTCCGTTACCCTAGCGCTTTTCATGTCGCGAAGCGAATTAGAAATAGTATAAGTCCTGATTAATTCAAAGACTCCAAAAAAGTTCGTACTTGACCATCATGTCTCAAAACCAATCGAATTTTAGCAGTTTTTCCACCCTCAATATTAGACACAAAAGCTTGTTCTTCTAGAGGCATATTTGTATTACCATAAAACTCAACCGATCCTCGACTAATGGGAGTTACCTTTTTCACAGAACCATCACTATTTAATAACAAACTATACTGCAAATCTTTCTCTAAATCTGAGGGCGGTTCCCAATTTTTTTCAAAGTATTCTCTCACCTCTACTACTTGGGGAATTTGATCAAGTAATGTATATTTAGACTTCTTTTTGGCATTACTAGGTTCAATATTAGTTGGGATATCGCGCACGGCAACCAGATCTACATCTTCTAAAGGCGGTAAATTAATTGCTCTCGGAATATTTATCGGAATACGACTCACGTCTAAATAGGGTTTTATCACTCTCCTATTAATATTTGGTAACGGAGCTTGATTTGGAGCAGGTTGAATTTGCAGACTTGGAGCCTGTTGTACAGGATATCCAGTTTTTACTGGCACTCCATAATTAGGTATTGCTGCTGGAGGAATAGGCGGAGGTGTTAGTGGTGACGTTGGGGGAATAACGAATGTAGAAGCACTTCCCTCATTTTGGGGAGTGCGAGAAAAATTAGGTGGTGGGAAGTTATTACGAGATGCTGATGCTGGAGGATTTAGTTTAGGAAACAAAGGAGATGGCGTAGGAATGGGAGAAGGTTTAATTATAGTTGTTTTTGGTAAATTTGTTGGTGGCATTGGTAATGGCGATGGAGGCACTTTTGGTGTTGGTAATGCAATAGGGGTTGGGGATGTCTGGGGAGGAATTGATTGATTATTATTGCTTGTCGAATCTGATGTAGCAATATTTTCATTTTGCTTTTGCCGACTTATTGCATAGCGGTTATAAAGTTTAATTCCCCCAGCCGTTAAACTAGCAGTAATTATCATTAGTATGACAGTATGCAACCATTCGGGAATAGGTTTATCTTTGCCATCTGACTGCAACTGAGGTAATCTCTGTAAATCTATTTGACATTCATCTAAGGCGGTCTCTAAATCAAATAATTGTAACATACTCAGAGAAATAAATGTTCCTGATTCTTTATTTGCTAAAGACCCTAAAAATAAATCATGGGTTAATAGGTCTCGTGGTTGCACATAGATATTTTGATTCTTGATTGGGGGTTGGGAATAAGGATTTATAACTTTAGCATCAGCAGTTTCAATAATATCTTTTGTGCTAGTATCTTCCTGAATTTTTGTATAAGAATATTGTAATGGTATGTTACTATCTTCTTTTACTCCTGTATTTTCAATCTCTAAGGGTAAAGTTGTAGAATTATTCAGAAATTCTTGGACATAAGTAGTAATAACTTTGTAGAGAATATCCAGTTCATGGCGATCGCCCTTCACTACAATATGTTCTTCTTTTGATATCCTGGGGTCGTCAAAACTGAGGCTAAATTGTTGTTGTCTTTGTATACCAAACCATGTTAACAATGCTAAACCTCTAGCTGTGACTTTTAATGTACAAGTTGGGGGAGTGTAACTTCGTGAAAACATTTGAATTAAATATCAATCTAAAATCATATTATCTATAGCTTGTAGCTATTACTACCTAATTGATAGTTTTCTTGATCCTCAACAATCAAGTTATACAAAGTTCTAGACGCAAAATACCAGAGTCCTTGGAGTTGCTATCTAACTTTGGGAGTTAGGAGAGACAAATTTATAGTATTTATTTTTGTCGATCACTGTATGATGTTGTCGAGTTAAGATTTAAGGCTTGATAAAAGACGATTGTATCCTTGAGGAGCGCTATAAAATAACAAATCAACTAATAACTTTAAGGCTAGTATTTCTAAGTCATATGGTATAGTATTTTCAGGATTCCAGTAATAATCTTGATACACTTTTTTAAAATTATCAAGATATTCCCTTAATAAAGTAACTGATTGAAATTTACTATTTTGACTACTCATTTGTTCCATTAATGCTACTGCACGACGAATTAATGCTTGGTTCTGTTTTGCTAAATGACAAATAATTAACATAAAACTCTGAGCCTCCTTTACTGTCAGAGATT
>JAKQYG010000383.1 GCA_023356515.1 Trichodesmium sp. MAG_R04
ATTAACATTTGTGACCAAGCGAGACGCCAATTCATGCATATCTTGCACCCCATCACGCCCCACATAATCAACGTTAACATCAAGTATTTGTGCCCCTTCTTTTACCTGAGATTTTGCTAGGGCAACTAAGCCATCCCAGTCTTCATTATTTAGTAAAGTTCGGCATTTTTTAGAACCACTAGCATTCAATCTTTCACCAACAATTAAGAATGAGTTATCTTGTTCGTAAGTTTCTGAAGAATAGATGGAAGCGGCTGCAGGAATAAAGTTAGGTTTTCTTTCTCTTGGTTTGAGGGTTTCGGTAATTTCAGTTAATGCTTGAATGTGGTCTGGACGAGTACCACAACAACCACCAATAATTTGTACTCCTAGGTCTTCAACAAAATGCATTAATGCCATTTTTAACTCTAAAGGAGTTAATTTATAGTGAGCTTGTCCCCCAACATTTTCTGGCAAACCAGCATTAGGAATACACGAAACAATAAAAGGCGAATTTTCTGATAAATAACGAATATATTCCTTCATTAAATCAGGACCAGTGGCACAATTTAATCCCAAAATATCAATAGAATAAGGTTCCATAATTGTTAGAGCAGCATTAATTTCCGAACCGACTAACATAGTGCCAAAAGATTCCATTGTAATTGACACCATGATCGGGCGACGTTCCCCTTTTTTAGCAAAGATTTCTTCTATACCATTTAAAGCAGCTTTTATTTGCAAAACATCCTGACAAGTTTCTACATAGAATAAATCTACTCCCCCATCCCAAAGACCTTCTGCTTGTTCGCGAAAACCATCTTTGAGGGTGGCAAAATCAATATGTCCGAGGGTAGGTAATTTTGTTCCTGGGCCCATTGACCCCGCAACAAATCGAGGCTTTTCTGGAGTAGAAAATTCGGTAGTGACAGACTTTGCTAATTCGGCCGCTGTTTTATTCAGATAATAAGCTTGGTCTGCTAAATCATATTCTGCTAAAACAATTTTTGTCCCACCAAATGTGTCAGTTTCTATTACATCCGCGCCTGCGGCGAGGAAGTCTCGGTGGACTTTAGCTACAGCTTCTGGCTTAGTATGGACAAGATATTCATTACAACCTTCATATTCTTTTCCACCAAAGTCTTCTTCTGTTAGGTTTTGGACTTGTAGGTTGGTACCCATGGCCCCATCAAAGACGATAACTGGACGCTCTGGGCTATAAAGACGATTTAAAAAAGAGCTTTTCATTATTAAGCATATAATATTTAAGTGTTAATATTTATACTACACTTTTGAGAGTTTGAAAGCAATTTATTTTTTTATCGTAATTATAGATTTATAATGGTTAAGTCAATAAATATAATTGAATATAAAACTAAGCAATAAGTGTTGTGTGAAAGAAATTATCTATTTTCTCTTTCTGGATTAACTGTTCCTTATGTCCATAGTTAGTTAGAGTGTATCTCCATACTCTATAAAATCTAAAAAACGACCTACAACCTTATTATTGGATGAGAATGAACACTATGTTTAATCTCAAGCTCGGTAGTATTCGTTATCATCAAGCAGTAAAAAACTGATAGTTTTATTTAAAAAAAGTAAATGGCTATGAGTATCATTGAGTAACTGCTACAAATTAAAACTTGAAAAAACTTAAAATTTTGGTAGCAAAATAACCAAAGCTCCTAGATTCAAGATAATTAATAATCAAAATTATAGGTTTTAATTATTAAGAAATTTTCTTAATAAAACTTTTTTAAAAAAACTGATGGCTTTATTTGAAAAAAGTAAATCGCTATGAGTATCATTGAGCAACTACCACAAATTAAAACTTGGAAAAAGTTAAAACTTTGCTGGCAAAGTAACAAAAAAAATGAAACATCAAGTCGTAACTTTATGTTACGTTTATTGGTCGGTAGTACAAGTGCGACTCCTCCTACTAGGAGCCTCTAGAAAATAATACCTAATCCTGATTTATATCCATCTATAACAATCAAATTTCAAGTTCAAGATACGGGGTTGGCATTCCAAAAGAAAAGATTGAGACTATCTTTACTCTCTTTGAACAGCTAGGAGATCAAGCGCAGGATTAGGGTTGGCTATCAGTCGTCAAATTGTTAACCTTATGGCTTCAGAGATTAAAGTAGAAAGTCAATTGGGTGTGGGTGGGAAATTTTCCTTTACAGTTAAATTTCCTCTAAGTTATAACTGGGTGAACTCAGTTTCTAATCTAGGGGGAAAACAAATTATTGGTTATACAGGAAACCCAAAAACTATTTTGATTATTGATGATCACTGGGAAAATCATTCCGTATTGATTAATTGGCTTCAACCCGTTGGCTTTATTACCCCAGAGGAAAAAATGTTATTGATGAATTAACCAAACTAGCAGAACTTCAGCCAGATTTAACTATCACAGATTTATATATGCCAGTGATGGATGGTTTTAGAATGGTCAGGCAGTTGCGGACTTCAGATAAATTAAAACATTTAAAGGTAATTATTTCTTCAGCTTCTGTTTCCAATGTAGATCGGCAATACAGTTTTGATGCTGGGGGGGGATGATTTTCTCCCTAAACCTGTAAATACAGAGGAATTATGGAAGATGATAGCAGCGCATTTAGAAATTGAGTGGAAATATGCCCAAACAGAAAATAAGGAAATAATTTCCCAATCATTAGTTTCAGATCTAGTGACTGATGATTCTACAATTCTATTTCCTTCACCGGAAAAGCTAGAAATTTTACTTGACTTAGCAAAAAGGGGCAGCCTAAAAAAAATGACTGAAAAAATCGAAGAAATTCAGCAATTAGAGCCAAAATATACTCCTTTTGCTGTACAGATTTAACAATGGGCAGATGATTTTTAAGCTGATAAAATTGAGAATTTTATAGTTGATTTGTTAGATAAATTAGGAGTAAATGAATGTTAAATTCACCCAATTTAGAATATATTTTAGTTGTAGATGATACTCCAGCTCATCTAAAATTAATGGTTGAAACTTTAACTGATGAAGGATATGAAGTTAGCACAGCAATTAGTGGCGAACGAGCATTAAAAAAAATTTTCTATGACTTGCCAAATTTAATATTACTGGATATACAAATGCCTGGTCTTGATGGGTTTGAAATTTGTAAAAAGTTGAAAGAAAATCCTGAAACTAAAGATATTCCTGTGATTTTTATGACTGCTTTTTCAGACATTGAAAGTATAGTGAAAGGTTTTAGATTGGGAGCCGTAGATTATATTACGAAACCATTTCAAGTAGTTGAGGTTCTTGCTAGAGTAAAAACTCACATACATTTACAAAAGTTAAGAAAGAATCTAGAAAAGGAAGTAATGAAGAAAAATAATGAACTTACAAAAACTTTAGAGGAGTTAAAAATATCTCAATCACAACTGATTCACCAAGAAAAAATGTTGTCACTGGGAGAATTAATGGCTGGAATAGCACATGAATTAAATAATCCTATTAGTGCAATTTTTAATAATTTTTATCATCTGGAAGCCTATATTAAAGATATTCTCAATGTCCTATTTCTTTATCAAAAGTATTATCCTAATCCTGATAAAGAAATTATGGAAAATGCTGAAGAGATAGATTTAAATTTTTTGCTTAAAGATTTGCCTGATCTTGTTGCTTCTATGAAGTTAGGTTCCGAAAGAATTAAATCTCTAAGCACATCTTTACGCACATTTTCTCGAACTGAATTAAATAGTAATCAAAAAGTTTATTTTGCCTTCCATAAACATATTGATAGTACTCTCTTAATTCTGAATCATCGTCTGAAAGCTAACAAATATCGCTCAGGGGTTAAAGTAGTAAAAGAATATGGCAATGTGCCTGAAATTAAATGTTTTCCAGAACAATTATCCCAGGTATTTATGAATCTTATTTCTAATGCTATTGATGCTATAGATGAGTTTGTTCAAAACCCAGAATTTGATAAGTTTAAATACCATCCTCAGATTACAATTTATAGTGAAATAAATCAGGAAAAAAAAGGAGTAATAATTAGAGTTAAAGATAACGGTTCGGGCATGTCAGAAGAAGTTAAGGCGCAAATTTTTGATAAGCTTTTCACAACTAAAACTGTGGGTAAAGGGACAGGTTTAGGCTTATATATTGTGTATAAAATTATAGTAATAAATCATAGTGGTAAGCTTTGGTGTGAGTCAACTTTAGGTCAGACTTCAGAGTTCATTATGGAGTTACCAATTGATAGCAAATAAGATTGTGGGTAAGGATTCAGGTGAGAGCGATCGCTTCGGTAGTCAAAGTCTGCATACTTGCTGGAAATATTATAGGGTTGACAAAAAAATCAAACTTAGTAAAGTAAGGAGATGAGTAATTCAGTACC
>JAKQYG010000384.1 GCA_023356515.1 Trichodesmium sp. MAG_R04
TGCCATTCTAATCCTAATTTTTGCCAAGCTGACAGACCAATAGCTATAGCGATAAGTCCTAAAGCCATAGCCATATCAGTAATTGTTAATTGAATCATATCTATAGCAATCCTATTTTATTTGTGTCCAAAATCTTATCGCTTTTTGGTATGAGGGTCTGGGAGCAATGGGCAAGAGTTTCGGAGTTTATTTCTAGTAACTATTGCTAGCTAAGGCTTACAGCAATCTTAATGTGAAAAACTCTAAAGATTAAACTATAAGTGCTGTAAGAAAGTTCCTATAATGCTTTTAGTCTTTAAAGCAAATAATTTTTGAGGAGAACTTTGTACTCTGCAGTTATTGATAATTTCGTTAATTATTACTATAATCTAATACTTTAATTCATTACTCTTGATATGACTAATGTTCCTCTCCTAGATTTAACACAACAGTATGAAATAATCGAAGAACAAGTAAATACTAGAGTTCAAGAGGTACTTAGCTCTGGTCGTTACATTGGTGGTTCTATTGTTGATGATTTTGAGCAACAATTTGCTAAATATATAGATGTATCTCATTGTGTCTCCTGTAACTCTGGCACTGATGCTCTATTCCTGGCTTTACAAGCTGTGAATATTGGGGTTGGGGATGAAGTAATTACTACTCCTTTCACTTTTTTCGCTACTGCTGAAGTAATTAGTGCAGTGGGGGCAACTCCAGTTTTTATCGATATTGACCCCCAGACTTTTAACTTAGATATTCAACAACTTGAACTAGCGATAACAGAAAAAACAAAAGCTATTTTGCCAGTGCATTTATTTGGCCAACCTGTAGATATGTCACAGTTAATGGCGATCGCTCGTTCCCACAATTTAATAGTTATCGAAGACTGTGCCCAAGCTACAGGAGCAGAATGGCATCAGCAAAAAGTCGGAAGTTTTGGTGATATTGGTTGTTTTAGTTTTTTTCCTACTAAAAATTTAGGAGCTTTTGGAGATGGTGGCGCTCTGACCACAAATAATCAAGCGATCGCTGCTCAAGTGCGAATACTCAAAAATCATGGACAGTCTGCCAAATATTTTTCTGAACATATCGGTATTAACAGTCGTCTAGATACCATACAAGCTGCAATTCTGCAAGTCAAATTACCTTATCTAGATAGTTGGAATCAGCAGCGTCGTAACCTAGCAAATCATTACTATAAATTTCTTAGTAATATAACTGCTGTACTTCCTCCTCATGAGTTGGCTGGAGGTATATGTGTTTGGAACCAATACACAATTATGTTGAAAAGTCAAGACTTAGAAGCTACAGTAGAGTCTCATTTTTCTAATTCTCTGCGTGATTGGGTTCGCGCTCAGTTACAAAACCAAGGAATAGGTTCAGCAATTTACTATCCTACACCTTTACATTTACAGCCTGTTTATAAATTTTTGGCACACCATCAATTGCCAGTGGTAGAACAAGTTTGCCATCAGGTTTTGTCTCTGCCTATGTTTCCTGAACTTTCCACTCTACAACAAGAGCAAGTTATATTTGCTTTGAAATATTGTTTACAAGAACTATGAATAGTTGTAGCTTTAATATTTATTTAATATTTCTTTAATATTTATTGAGGAAATTTATAGTTTTGTATACTATGCTTATAGCGGGGGTTAGACTTGGTATACCTACCAAATTATTACAAATTTGCCATTAGTTAAGTAGAACAAGGGGTACAAAAAGTTTATCTAATACCTAATACTTAACACCTTCCGACCATAGCCACAATAAATAAAAAATATAAAATTTAAGAGGAAAACATTAAAGGTGGGGAACAATCACTTAAGTTCAAATAGACGGTACGATCCAGAGGCGATCGCTGAGTATTACCATTACCGTCTTTGGTTAGTAATCTGGAGATTTCTTGTTATAGTCTTTTCTTTTGCTAGTTTTCTTTTGGGAATTTTGTGGGACAAATGGCGATATCACAAAGTTGAAGATACCCCCGAACGAGCAACTCAACTGCGAAAAATACTAACTCACTTAGGACCAACATTTATTAAAGTAGGTCAGGCATTATCCACAAGACCTGATTTAATTCGTAAAGACTTTTTAGAAGAACTCACAAAACTACAAGATCAATTGCCAGCTTTTGATGATGAGATAGCCATCTCAATTATAGAAACAGAGTTAGGCCAAAAAATCAACGATCTGTATATGGAAATCTCTCCCAGACCAGTTGCAGCAGCTAGTCTAGGTCAGGTCTACCAAGCACGCCTTCGAAGTGGCGAAAATGTAGCAATAAAAGTTCAAAGACCCAACCTATTACCTGTTATAACTCTTGATTTATTCTTAATGCGGTGGGCAGCAAGTTGGTTAGCTCCCTGGTTGCCTCTAAATCTTGGCCATGATTTATCCCTAATCGTAGATGAATTTGGTACAAAGCTATTTGAAGAGATTGACTATATAAATGAAGGACGTAATGCAGAAAGATTTGCTACGTATTTCGCAGATGACCCAAATATAAAAGTACCATTAATATATTGGCGTTATACTACTACCCATGTTTTAACCTTAGAATGGATTGATGGTCTAAAATTGTTAGACACAGAAAAAATTCAAGCAGCAGGTCTTGATACAGATACTCTGATTACAGTAGGTGTAACTAGCGGTTTACGTCAGTTACTAGAGTTTGGCTTTTTTCATGCAGATCCTCATCCGGGCAACTTATTTGCCTTAAGAGATGGTCGAATGGCCTACATTGATTTTGGCATGATGGATCAATTGGAGCAGCACACTAAAGAAACTTTGGTGGACTCAGTAATTCATTTGATTAATAAAGACTATCAGGAGTTGGCTCAAGATTTTGTCAAGCTTGGGTTTTTGGCACCTGATGTAGATATTCAGCCCATCATACCAGCTTTAGAAATAGTGCTGGGAGATATTATGGGTGAAAGAGTCAAGGATTTTAACTTTAAGACAATTACAGATAAGTTCTCGGAATTAATGTATGACTATCCTTTCCGAGTACCTGCTAAGTTTGCTCTGATTATTCGTTCTCTAGTTACTCAAGAGGGTTTAGCTCTTTCCTTAAATCCCAATTTCAAAATTGTAGATATAGCTTATCCTTATGTGGCAAGAAGGCTATTAAAGGGTGAGTCCCCAGCATTACGTCGTCGGTTGATTGAGGTATTGTTTAAAGATGAAAAGTTTCAGTGGGAAAGGTTAGAAAATTTAATTGGGATAGCTCGGACAGACCAAAATTTTGATATATTACCTACTGCCCAATTAGGTTTACAATATATTTTGAGCGAAGAGGGTGAATTTCTCCGAAAACAATTGATACTAGCAATAGTAGAAGATGATCGGATTCATACAGAGGAAGTTAGTCGTCTTTGGGGTTTAATTCAAGATGATTTAAAACCTAGTCGCTTGTTCAATATTGCTTTGAATGCTCTAGCAGAATTTTCTACAGAGAGAGCTGCGGCAATTTTACAAAAATAGGATAAAAGGAAGTATTTTTTTTGTGTATAATCTGCCTCAACCTCCCTATCTTTTAATTGCAGTTGGTTTATTAATGAGTTTATCTTCAGGAGTAGTATTTGCTAAATTAATTAAGCAACTGGTTAAAAAGTGGTCAGAAAATCCTGCTACTTGCAACATAGCTAGTATGAGAGGATTAAGATTACAAATTCCTTATTTAGGTATTGCTAGTGGAGCATTAATTTTTTTATCCTCCAGCTTGCAGTTATTTGGATTTACTAATTTAGTTGCCTATTCTATTTGTTTACCTTTAACTGTAGGAACTGGATTACTTGTTTGGATTCAGCTTCGTAAAATTTTAGATAAGATGGAACTGGGTATAAAGGAAAAGAATTGAAATTTTATCATTAATATTTAAATATATACTCTTTCTTAGAAGTTGTTTGATAAATACTGCTAGGGATTGATAAATTATAAAAACTTGACCTCTTCTGCCAACCATTCCCTACAAGGGAATGAGGGTTTAAAAGCCTCTATCATCGTAGAAGAGATTTTTTTATGAGTTTATAAACAGGTTCTTCATTTCAATAAATAGTAAAGATAATAATATAGCTAAAAATGAGTAATGTCATAGTTACAGGAGTAGGTGGATTTATTGGGTCTCATTTAGCAGAAACTCTATTAAATCAAGGTGATAAAGTAATAGGAATAGATGAGTTTAATGATTACTATAACCCTACTTTGAAGCGTCAGAATATTTCTCAATTTCAAGAACATCCGGGTTTTCAACTAATAGAAAATGATATTCAGTCTTTGAATTGGTCAGAGTTACTGGTAGATGTAGATATAGTTTATCATCAAGCTGCCCAAGCTGGAGTTCGTGCTAGTTGGGGAG
>JAKQYG010000385.1 GCA_023356515.1 Trichodesmium sp. MAG_R04
CTACTTAATTAGATAGATATTTTCTTGCAACCTTTTATGTTACAATATGAAGCACGTAATGTGGTTATTACAGCGCTTTTCAAATTGATGAACTACATCGCCATAACTAAAACCTTGTAGGGACGTTGCATGCAACATCCCTACTGTGGTCTATCGACATGAAAACTGCTGTAATGAGGGCATAGGTTAGCGATCGCTGACTCATGCCCTCGAATTAATAGTCATCCTACATATCTATTATACCTCCCCAATAATACCAAATCCCCCTTAGTGGGAGGGTATTTACTAAAGTTACAGCCTTTAGTAAATAACGGATTAGGCGATGGGACAAGTCTACTTTTATACCCGGCTTTAGTATAATACCGATTTGAGAATGGCGGTTCAAGGGTTTGAGAACCTTTTCTGGAGATATCTATTTGCTACCCATCCCTATCATGCGATCATAAACATGACGAGACAATTTAGGAAATATTTCTTCATCATTAAAATAAGCAGCATCTTCTGCAAAAATTGCCAAAATATACATAGCTTTATCATCTAAAGTTCTGACAAATGCCACATCCATTCGATGTTCTGAAGTTAAACCAACTTTAGAACCAAAATAAATATTAGTAGGTAGAGATTCCCCCAGAAAACCTTTAACTCCATTGTAGGGATCATTCTGCCATGCTTCCGGTCTTAAATCTCTAGTTAACAAATAAGCCATTCTTCTACTATACTTGGGTGAAACTGCCTGCCTAGTGTATATTTCATACATTAATCTAGTACCATGGTCAGTTGAAATCAAATTTCGGAGAAACTTACCATCTTCCTTCCTTAGTTGGCGATCGCGACCTACCGGACCTGTTTGACTAGGAGAATATCTAGGATAATTTTTTGTGCTAACTATTAAATCTTGATAACCTGCTTTTTGAAAAAACTCATTGACTAATTTTCTTTTTTCTAACCAAGTATTTAATTTTTTTCCTTCCAATTTAATCCCTGATTTCGTATCAGTAATTGCATCCAGAATTTTACTAGCAGAATCATTATGAGATTTCTGCATCATTAATCTTAAATCTTCATGAAACTTTGGTTCATCATCAATTAAACCTTGTTCAACTGCCCCATAAAATGCAGCCATCCAAAATAATTTAGCCACACTAGCAGGATATCTCAAAACTTGACTTTTATATCCAGCAAATGTATGAATATCTCGGTTACTAACATCAATTAAACTAATAGATAGAGGCGCTGTAGGTAGCCCTTTTTCTTCAGCAATATTAACTAATTCATTAACTATTTCTTGTAACTGTGAGCTATTACGTTGGTATGGTAGTCTACGAATATTATAGGCAAATCCTAAATCTTCTGGAATTTCTTCAGGAATTGGGGGTACATAGGGTGGTCTTAGGGTAGGTGATAGAGAAGATTTAGGAGTAGGTAGAGGTGTATCTGAAGCTGGGCGACCTCTAAAAGGTAAAGTAATAATCCAGCTCATTGTCATTAATACAGCAACTAAAATAAATATATTTTTATATTTTAACTGTAATAATATTACTCTTATATTTTTGCTTTTAACTCGCCGACCAATTTTAACAGGCCGTTTTTTAACTGCTCGATATGGTTGACGAACTCGACGAAATATCTGAGGTGGTAGCTTTTCTGCATGCATTTGAGTGGGGTATAAAAAATATAGATAGTAACAATTTTATTGCTTTTGAGAATCATAATATCTAAAAGCATCGGTTTTTTGGCAATACCCTAAATTATACTACTTGTTCTAACAGGACTTACGCAGCACCGATATATATAATTTATTTTTGGCAATGATTTCATATATTTTTTACACTATAGTTAGGAATGAGAATTTATTAACCTCCAGATTTTCTGTACAGGAACATTTTAGTGGGATACTCCTGGCCAATCTTTGTGGATCATCTTTTATCCTCATTCCTTGTTTATATTAAGATTTGTATACTAACTCTAAGCTCATCTAAACAGTTGATTTGAGATAAATTTACATTGTGTTACATAACGACAAATTTCAACTCTGACTTACTTATTGAGAGTTATTATAAATAATAGAGGTTGCAATCTACTTTCTTAATTAACAAAATTATTGTAGTGTTTTTGCGGTGCAGAATATGGGATAAAATAATAAATATTTGTACTAATTACTAATTACTAATTAATTTTTTATGGAAGAAGTCAAAAAAGAAGATGGTCTAGAGCGTACACAACAGATTTTAACCCTGTCAGGACAGACAGAGAAAGCACTGAGGGAGGTAGCAACAAAATACCAAACTTATTTACAATCAAAAACGGAAGCATCTCTAGAAGATATATGCTTTAGTGCTAATACAGGGGAGACACATTTTGCTGAAAGACTGGCAATAGTAGCGGAGTCAAATAGTGATTTGCAGCAAAAATTAGCAGATTTTCTCCAGGACAACAAGAGTAATGGAGTATTGAGGGGATACTCGGACACTAAGGCATTAGCCTTTCTATTTACGGGGCAAGGTTCCCAATATGTGGAAATGGGAAGGCAATTATATGAGACTCAACCCACCTTTAGAAAAACCATAGACCAGTGCAGTGAAATTCTGGAAAAATATCTAGAAGTTTCTTTACTAGGTGTACTTTATCCTGATCTGGCTACAAAAGAAGAGGAAGTATCTTTAATAGACCAAACGGCTTATACCCAACCTGCTATATTTGTCATAGAATACGCCCTAGCTAAATTATGGTCTACCTGGGGAATTAAACCAGATGTAGTGATGGGTCATAGTATAGGAGAGTATGTTGCTGCAACAGTAGCCGGAATTTTCTCTTTAGAAGATGGTCTGAAACTAATCGCAGCTAGAGGAAGGTTAATGCAACAGTTACCTCCAGGAGGAGAAATGGTAGCTGTGATGGCTTCAGTTGCCAAGGTGAAAAATTTTCTGCCAGCTAATGGGGATAAAGTGGCGATCGCAGCGATTAATGGACCGAAAAGTGTAGTGATTTCTGGAGAGGCAACAGCAGTCAGGGAAATTGTCAGAACTTTAGAATCAGAAAAAATTAAAACCAAAAAATTGCAAGTATCCCATGCTTTTCATTCACCATTGATGGAACCAATGTTGGCTGAATGGGAAGCAGTAGCTAAGGAACTAACTTATAATCAACCAAAAATTTCAGTTATATCCAATGTTACCGGACGGGTAGCAGAGGAAAACATAACTACGGCTAAATATTGGGTAGATCATGTACGTCTACCAGTCAGATTTGTTCAAGGAATGGAAGTGTTACAGGAAAAAGGTTATGAAACTTTCCTAGAAATTGGACCAAAACCAATATTATTAGGTATGGGTCGTCGATGTTTGCCTAATGGTGTAGGAGAATGGTTGTCATCATTGCGTCCAGGAGTGGATGAATGGCAGCAAATGCTCTGTAGCTTAGGGCAATTGTATGTAAAAGGAGTAAAAATAGACTGGTCAGGGTTTGACTCCGACTATAGTCGTCAGAAAGTAGCATTACCGAAAAATTGGGTTTAAAGCCTCGCCCATAAGCAGGGGACTTTTTAGTTGATTTTTTTTCACTGGTCTAGTCCTTGTTGGTTTTTAGTTCACAGGAAATATATTAGTTGCGGGGGGCATACCGAGACAAAAAACGGACGGGTCGGCAAGTGTAAGACTACTGCCAAAGTAGCGGCAGCCCGTGAAATGTCAACTCGCCGAGGAGCTAGGGCTCGGTTTCCATTCCAACGGTAACGTTATATTATGTCCGGATGATTAGTTATGATTAAGCATTTCTAGTTTGAGGCCACCAGTGAAAACAGGTTAACCTCTGAACGAATTCCTGCTGCTCCATAATTTTCTGACATTGATAGACCAGCAAATTCTCTAATTCATCTAAGTTCTCTGGTGAGTGATTAGCGATCGCGGAGCGAAACGGAGTTTTATTGTTTCATTAGTTAAAGGCCACAAAAGTTCTGCAGGTTGCAATTCTGGTGAATGACTAGGCAGAAAAAACAGGTCAATACCTTCAGGTAATACCAGCTTGTCAGTCCTATGTCATCCTGCTTGGTCTAGTAAGGCTCTATATATAATGCCCTTCCGTGAGTCCTGATAATATTTCTTACCAAGGACTACCAACCATAGTAAACCCTGCCCAATAATAAGGATGAGAGAATTTTTGCTCCCCAATATTTGCTAACCCCGAAGGTAACTTCACCGCACCACGAGTTCCACTTCCCCTCAACTCACCATCTGCAATAACTACATCCCCTCGCAACATTGCTAACTGTGCCTGTCTCAACGCCTCCGCCTTGATCTTAGCATTATTCAAATGACCATAAAACTCCGTCATCAACCC
>JAKQYG010000386.1 GCA_023356515.1 Trichodesmium sp. MAG_R04
TTTTGATGTAGGAGGAAAAACACCTTTACATCAACATCATTTTGCTGTAGAAATGTTTTTTATTCTTAAAGGAGAAGGAAGAGCAAGCTGTGATGGAAAATCTATTAAGATTAGTGGTGGTGATAGTATTCTTATGCCACCAACAAGTAATCATATTATAGAAAATATTGGTTCAAGTCGTCTTTATGCTTTATGCATTATGGTGCCAAATGAAGATTTTGCAGAACTAATTAAGAGTGGAACGCCAGTAGATTTAGATGAAGAAGATATGCAAGTTTTAAATAGCTCCAATTTTACCAAATTTTTACAAAAAAGGGAAGGAAAATAAAAGTTGAACTTAATAAGCTTTTGTGCATTTAAATGACTTATTTAAACTAAAAATTTTCATGAAAAATTTACCTAAAGAAACTACTTCCATGTTCACTAGAGATGGAGTACGTTTGGATGCCGATATTTATCGACCTGATGTGGAAGGTGAATTTCCAGTAATATTAATGCGACAACCTTATGGTAGAGCGATCGCTTCAACGGTAGTTTATGCTCATCCAAAATGGTATAGTGCCCATGGTTATATTGTAATTATTCAAGATGTGCGGGGTCGAGGTACATCCGAGGGTGAATTTGAATTATTTACCCATGAAATTGAAGATGGAATTGATACTATTAATTGGGCGGCAGGTTTACCAGGCAGTACTGGTGAAGTAGGAATGTATGGATTTTCTTATCAAGGCATGACTCAACTATATGCTGCTAGTGCTAAACCTCCTGCTCTAAAAACAATTTGTCCGGCAATGATTGGTTATGATTTATATACTGACTGGGCTTATGAAGGAGGTGCTTTTTGTCTACAAACAAATCTAGGTTGGGCTGTTCAACTAGCAACAGAAACTGCTCGTTTACGAGGAAATGAACAAGATTATCAAGAGCTTTACCAAGTTTCGAGAAACCTGCCTTTATCTACTACAAATCCTGCTGTATCTAAGGTTCTTGATGAGTATGGAAAAGATTCTTTTTACCATCAGTGGATAGAAAATTATCAACCTGGTGAATATTGGCAAAATTTATCGCCAAATATGAAAAATGTGGATTTGCCAATGCTACATATAGGCGGTTGGTTTGATACTTATTTACGGGGCACAATTCATTTATATAAAGAAATGGCTGGTCGCAGTAAATTATTTCAAAAATTAATAGTAGGTCCTTGGTCCCATATTCCTTGGGGCAGAAAAGTAGGAGCTATACACTATGGTTTAGGGGCTTCTAGCTCTATAGATGATATACAAATATTATTTTTCAACCAGTTTCTCAAAGGAATAAATACGGGTATATTTGAGCGATCGCCTATTTCTTTATTTGAGATGGGAAGTAATAAATGGCGCAATTTTAATTCCTGGCCGAGTGATAATTACAATTTCTATTATTTAGCTAGTACAGGACTTGCTAATATTAGGGAAGATTCGGGGAGTCTCATAGAAAGCTGTCCTGATATTCCTGTTGATGATACATTGGTACATGATCCTTGGCGACCTGTTCCAGCATTAGGGGGTCATTCAATATTTCCTGCTGGTTCTTTTGAACGTTCAGAGTTAGATTGTCGGACTGATATTTTGACTTATACTTCTGAATTTTTAAAGGAAGATTTACATATAGCGGGAGATATTTTTGCAGATGTATATTGTATAGCAGATACTAGTAGTTTTGACCTTTCTGCAGTGTTATCTGAAGTGACAAAAAATGGTGATGTTTATAATTTTTCTCAAGGTTATATTAAGGTTATTGATAATAATTTACCAGTTAAAATTTGTTTACAACCAACTTGTATGAAAATCAAGAAAGATAATGCTATAAGGTTGAGCTTAAGTGCAGCTTGTTTCCCTGCATATTTAATTAATCCAGGCATAAATAAGTCACCAGGAGAAGTAAGATTAATTGATTCAAAAATTATTACGATAACTGTTAGTTCAGGAAAAAATAATCCTTCTGCAATTTCTCTGTCTAAATTGAAATAGTTGAATATTAGGAATAATTTTTGTTTATATATTCCCTGGCAGGAACTATCAGGGATTATATTTAGGACTTATGCATAGCAAATAAGAAACCAGGTTTGTGGCCCTGATTATTATTGTTCAAACCACTAAATTTTTCAGGTAAACCCTTTTTCTGGGTGAGTCTTGTTCCTTATGAAACAATTTGTATCCCGGGATAAATTCACCAAAAATTTGGATCTGAAGCTTCACCTTGTTCGGCTACATTCTCCACAACAAAATGTAGTATAAAAATATAAGTCATAAAGTCATGTACTCATAAAGTAAGAAGAAAATTATAGTGGTCAATAGGAGTCAACGGCTTAGTAGCAAACTATGTTTTAAATAACTTCTCCATCAAATAGGCTAATCCAAAACCGCTGCATACCCGTTGTACCAGTACAGAATAGCAATTTACCTAATAATTCTAACCCTAGTTGATTTAACTTTTCCTCAGAATTGTAGGCTATTACACCAGAACGCCTCGGGTTCATACGACTACGAAAGTGTACTCTAAACTGTTTTAAATAAAAGGATAATTGTAAATGACTTTCTATCGGTAACTGTTTTTGGCTTAACTGCTGATAGTCAAACAAAAGTTTCCTAATTGTTACTGTTAAGCGTTTAGCTAAGTGACAAGAAATAATTACTAGGGCTTTTGCTTCAGCTAATGTCAAGGGATGGCGTTGACTGTTTTGACGTAGAGGATTTGTACTACGTAGTCGCCACAAAGAAACCCTATCAGGAATAATCTCTTGTAGTTTCAAGTCTTGGACAACCTTAAGCATAACTTCAGCTCCTCCTAGTTGTAAGGCTTCAATTGCTAAAAGCATTAAATCAATTTGGGTCTTAGTTCTTCGGGGACAACCACTATCAGAAAGAGGTATATCTGGTAAATTATTCAATATCAATGGTTTAGATAGACTGGAAGAAGTTTTTAATTCCATTACTTTTACAGCAATATCCTATAATTCGTTAGACTATTTTGGTCAAAATATCAAGACAGTTAAACAACTATGCTCAAAAAACATTAAACTGTAACAATTAAACTGCAGGTCTTATATTAATAATTTTTAACTCTGTTTAGCAAAAGCTCCAAACTCAAAATGATAGAGTCAACCTTGGATTAATACTTACTATTAGCATATGAGTGGTATTAAGCAATTATAATTGGTTACTATAAATCTGATATATTTTCAATTTTGATTTTTGATTTTAACTACAAATGGAACTAAAAAATTTAATCCGCGAAATCCCAAATTTTCCTAAATCGGGAATTATATTCCGAGATATTACTACCCTTCTGAGCAACCCAGATAGTTTACGTTATACTATTGACATTTTGACAGAAAAATGGTCCGATATTAAGCTAGACTATGTGGTGGGCATCGAATCTAGGGGCTTTATTTTTGGTATGCCTTTAGCTTATCAGTTGAATGTAGGCTTTGTACCAGTTCGTAAACCTGGAAAGCTGCCCGCAGCAGTCTACTCAGTTTCTTATGATTTAGAGTATGGCCAAGACAGTTTAGAGATGCACCAAGATGCTATGGCACAAGGTAGTCGAGTTTTAATAATTGACGATCTGTTGGCGACGGGTGGGACTGCAGTAGCTACAACTCAATTAATGGAAAAAGCAAATTGTAATTTAGTAGGTTTTGGTTTTGTTATTGAGTTAAAGGACTTAGGTGGGCGTCAAAAATTGCCAAAAGTGCCAATTATTAGCTTGATTGAATACTAGATATATCTCCCAATGACTCCATTTTCCTATTAATCTTTGGTAGAAAAAATTCACGTCTTTCATATTAGCTTGGTGGAGAGAAAATTGAATTTTAATAACCTAAAACAACTAATTACTAGTAAAACTTTTGCTTATATATTGAAGAGATTATTACAAGCAATTGTCACTTTATTCTTATCATCTGCTCTTTGTTTTACTATAATTCAGTTAGCTCCAGGCAGTTATTTAGATACTTTAAGTCAAAATCCTCAAATATCTCAAGAAACTATTCAACAACTTGAGCAACAATTTGGGTTAGATAAATCCCCTTTTGAGCAATATTTGCGTTGGTTAGGAGAAATTATTACAAGGGGAAATTTTGGCAGAAGTTTTGTTTTTCAGCAACCAGTATCAGATTTATTATGGGAGCGAGTACCTGCTACTTTGATTTTATCTATTTCTTCTTTAATAATAACTTGGGCGATCGCTATTCCTCTTGGTATTATTGCTGGAGTGAATCAAAACCGTTTTTTAGACCGTTTTTTACAATTAATTAGTTACACTGGTCAAGGTTTTCCTAGTTTTATTACTGCT
>JAKQYG010000387.1 GCA_023356515.1 Trichodesmium sp. MAG_R04
GGCTAGAACATAGTGTGCAAATAGAGATAGCTGCTCCAATTGATTTAGTTTGGAATCTCTGGTCTGACTTAGAACAAATGCCACAATGGATGAAGTGGATTGAATCTGTTGAAATTCTTCAAGATAATCCAGAATTATCCAGATGGAAATTGGCTAGTGGTAATTTTGAGTTTAGCTGGCTTTCTAGAATTCAAAGAATAGTTACCCATCAAATTATTCAGTGGGAGTCTGTGGATGGGTTACCCAACCGTGGTGCAATCCGTTTTTATGACCGTCATGATAGTAGTATTGTCAGGTTAACTGTAGCTTACGGAGTTCCTGGATGGTTAATTAAAATTATGGATAATTTATTTTTACGCAAAATAGTAGAATCTACTTTAATGGCAGATTTGGAAAGATTTCGTAATTATGCTATTGCTGTAGAAAAAAAGGCAAAAGCAGGAAATTAAGGAAGTTAACTATAAAGTCTCAAGAACATAATTTTTGATTAGAAATTACCAATCTATATCTATAGATTGGTTAATAGTAATCTCTTTTTTTTCAGGAGGAATTGCTGTAATACAAGCACAGATAATTTGATCATTATCAAGTTCTACTTCACAAGCATGGCAAGAACCCATTAAGCAGCCTGTGGGAATAGTTACTCCAGCACGTTCAGCTACTTCTAGAAGTGGTTCTCCTACCTCAGCATCAACACTAATATTATCTGGTAAAAAAAGTATTTTCATCTTTGTCTAATTTGGAGTTGTGAGCTACTCAATAAATTTTATGGTGATCAATTTTAATTATCAAATTTTATTTCAATAATATAGGTTTTAAATCTAGGTTATCGTTCACTTGATCTGCTATTGAATCCAAAATAATTTCTCGTTGTTCTCCATAATTAGCAATATCAGTTGGTAAACTGTTTAGTCCCCGTTTTTTACGCAGGAGATTTAACCAAGAACGACGCCAAGGACCATTATCAAATATTCCATGTAAATAGTTACCCCAGACAGACTTATAACTATTAACAAAACCCAAATCATAATCATTAAATAAAGGAGTAACTATATCTGGTTTTGTCACTCTAGTTATACCTTGATGTATTTCATAACCTATTACTGGTAAATTTTCTAAGGGATAATTAGCAATAACTTGTCGCTGACGAGAAATTTTTTTAGGAGTAATTATAGTTCTTAAAGGTAGTAATTCCAGTCCTTTATATTCCCCTTGTTTTCCTTCTAAACCTTGAGAATCAATTAAAACTTCACCCAGCATTTGGAAACCACCACAAATTCCCATTATTGTACCACCAGAAGCTTGGTAACTTTTAATAGCTTCTGCCATACCGCTTTTTTGTAATACTAATAAGTCGCTAATAGTGGTTTTAGTACCAGGGATAATTACAGCATCAGGATGATTTAAATTATCATCAGGATGAAGATATTTAATTTTTACACTAGACTCTGCCTCTAAAGACTCAAAATCAGTAAAATTAGAAATTCTTGGTAACCTAATAATAACAATTGTAATATCAGTTGTAGATTTATTATAACGTTGTTCTAAAATACTCAAAGAATCTTCAGCAGGAAAGGCTTCATTAATCCAAGGAATCACACCAATGACAGGAATATTAGTTTTTTTTTCTAACCACTGAATACCTGGATCTAACAAAGATCTTTGTCCTCGAAATTTATTAATTACTATTCCTTTTATTAAATTTTTTTCTTCTGGTTCTAGCAGTTCAAGTGTACCAATAACATGAGCAAAAGCACCTCCTCGGTCAATATCAACTACTAAAATTGTAGAGGCATTCAAATGCTTAGCTACTCGCATATTAGTTAAATCTCGGTGTTTCAAATTTATTTCTGCAGGGCTACCGGCCCCTTCGCAAACTATAATGTCAAATCCTTGAGATAAAATTTCTAAAGATTCTTGGATAGCATTCCAACCAATATCAAAATATTGCTGATAATAATCTATAGCTTTTACTGTATCTAATGCTTTTCCCTTAATAATAACCTGGGAAGTCATATCTCCTTGAGGTTTTAATAGAATTGGGTTCATTTCTATTGCAGGAGTCACACCTGCTGCCCAAGCTTGTACTGCTTGGGCATGACCCATTTCTCCTCCAGTAGATGTGACATAGGAGTTCAAAGCCATATTTTGTCCTTTGAAGGGAGCCACTCTCCAACCAAGACGTGATAAAATTCTACAGATAGCTGTAGTAATTAAAGATTTTCCTGCATGGGAAGTAGTTCCCACCACCATAATTGCTTTCATAGTTTTTTTAGCTGAAGTTGCTCTTAAGCCCCAGACCATAAATAATCTGTGATTTGGTGTGAGATGAATTAGCTAAATCTTCGAGAAGCCTTAAGCTATAATTTTAGATTTGGCGTCAGGTTAAGCGACGGTAAATCAATGGGACTCGATGGGACATTTATTGACAATATTATTCTGGTTTCTTGACTTGGTTGTTAATATTAAATGGGCCTTTAACTCTGACACTGAACGACTATTTAATACAAGATCCGATTGTATAATAGTTTTCGTTTTCCTAGATTGGTGTTAGGGCAATATGGCACACCAAATTAATATATAAAAAATAGGGCGGTAAAGCATTGAGTCCTTAAAGCTCGTGGAGTTCGACGGAATAGTGGGACTCTTAAGCGAGAAGCCCACACTATAGCATCAGCTTAGTGTGGGAATGTGTCACTTCTGTTTGATACTAACCCAATCTAAATAGGAAATCTAAACCAACGATTGATAAAATTATTAAGGCGATCGCTCATAGAAGGTTGAGGCCAGTTTTTTTGTCCTGTATATTTTTTTACTAATTGATGACCTAGAGGAGTAAGGCGAAAACTATCTGTAATTCCTTGTCCATCAACTTCCCGTCTTAGTACGCCTACCTGAATTAGCCATAAAAGATAATTTTCAGTAGCTAATTCTGATAAAGGAAAATTTGTGTAGCGATTTTTTAAACCTACATCAGAGACTATTGATTTTAATCCCACACTTTGAAAACCCATTGTGGCAAATAAGTTTATTTGAAATGGGCCACAACCAAGTGCTCTTTCTGCTCTTTTTTCAGTAAAAGTGGGGTATTGGAGTGAAGTTAAGTTTGGAAATTCTATAAAGGCCATGTTAACTTTATATATCAATACAATTTATATTTTTTAAGTTAACAAAAATTATAGTTTAATATCTAAAATCAAGGACACCTGTCCTACCATATAAGTGAAACTTTTGATGTCAGCTAAAGTAAAAAGCAGGAGGCAGAAGGTAGGAGAGTTAGAAATATTTGGGCAAAGCTGGTTTGCATAAGCGGATTTTGTGTCATAGCATAGCAGGGAGAAGTGCTCTAATTTCAAACAAATTTAAAAGTAACTAGTTTTCAAGGATCGCAAAATATATTAAAATCATAAATAAGTTTTCAAGATAAAAAAAGGAATCTATGGCATTATCTGTTGGCACTAAAGCCCCTGAATTCACGGTAAAAGATACTAACGGCAAGACTGTTTCCTTATCTGATTTTGCTGGTAAGACAGTAGTTATGTATTTTTACCCTAAAGATGATACTCCTGGTTGTACCAAGGAAGCTCAAAGTTTCCGAGACAACTACGCTGAATATCAAGGTAAAGATATGATTGTTCTTGGTGTCAGTATGGATGATGAAGCTTCTCACAAAGCTTTTACTGAGAAATATGGCTTACCATTCCAATTATTAGCAGATATTAAAGGTGCTATCACTAAAGCTTACGATGTTGAGGGTAGTGGATATTCTAAGCGCGTTACTTATATTATTGACGCTGAAGGAAAAATTTCTCATGTTGATGAAAAGGTGAAAACGGATAGTCATGCTAAAGATATTTTAGAGGTCATTGGTACAAAATAATATAATGTTGTGCTAATTAGGGTTTGCTGATTAACTCTCAAAGTATGGACTGATATTGGCAAATGCCTTCTTTGTGTTTAATCTAGAAAACTGACGAATATTAGTACTTTGGGCTGACTATAACAGAGGGCCGCAAGGAGCAAATATATCTGACCACCTCCTAATTAATTCACATTTCGGGGACGTTGTGTGCAACGTCCCTAAAAACTCCTGAGTTCGGAGTTCTACTCGAACTCATGTGAGTACATATAACCCACATTCCCAACTTCATTATGTAGTACAAAAAGCTACATAAATTATCATCAGAATTTGAGCCAACAAATTAATTCTATAGAACACAAAAAAATCAGTGGCATGAGTATTTTTGGCAAACCAGGGTTTATGTTGGCAGCAGGACATACAGGAGGAACTACACTCCTGTTGATAGCATCAATTAA
>JAKQYG010000388.1 GCA_023356515.1 Trichodesmium sp. MAG_R04
GCAGTTCCCTATAAAGACCCAAATAACTATGTGAAAATGTCAGGTAGATTAGCATCAGAAATGGAAAATGCTATTTGGGCAAATCAGTTTGATAATTTGGCAAATAGAATCGCTCATTATAAAACAACCGGACCGGAAATTTGGGAACAAACTGATGGAAAAGTAGATGCTTGGGTGGCTGCTACTGGTACGGGTGGAACTTTTGCTGGTGTATCATTATTCTTAAAAGAAAAAAATCCCCAAATTAAAACTATTTTAGCTGACCCCATGGGCAGTGGTCTTTATAGTTATGTAAAAACTGGGAAAATTTCTAGTGAAGGCA
Organism: Trichodesmium sp. MAG_R04; assembly: GCA_023356515.1. Classification (GTDB taxonomy): domain Bacteria; phylum Cyanobacteriota; class Cyanobacteriia; order Cyanobacteriales; family Microcoleaceae; genus Trichodesmium. The sequence goes on from JAKQYG010000388.1 coordinate 323, forward strand.
ATTCTATTACTGAGGGTATTGGTAATAGTCGGATTACGAAAAATATGGAAAATGTGTCGATAGATGATGCTATTCGAGTTGATGATAAAGAAGCGGTAAGAATAGTTTATCAAATGTTAAGAAAAGATGGTTTATTTATGGGTGGTTCTGTCGGAATTAATGTTGGTGCAGCAGTGGCCTTAGCAAAACAAATGGGTCCTGGTCATACTATTATCACTGTATTATGTGATAGTGGGGCTCGTTATCAATCAAAATTATTTAATCGTGAATGGTTAGCTAATAAAAATCTATTACTGGATGAAGTATAGTTTTGAGGATTTATGGTGGAAAATAGTAAAATTGAGAGATGTTTATTAGTCTGTCAAAACCATACTTGTTGCAAGCGAGGTTCAGCAAAAGTATTAGCTACTTTTCAGACATTTGATACACCAAATATTACCGTTGATAAAAGTGGATGTTTGGTAAAATGTGGTCATATTCCAATGATTTTAGTTGGGATAGCTTCTTTCTATCCGAAAGTTCCCAACGTAGGAATCTTTATTCTTTTTCCCTCCGTAACTAATACCTTGCCATTAGGACTATCTACTGTAAAACTACAGTGATGTTTTTTCTTTTTAAAACAAGGTAACTCTGCTTTTATTTTAGGTTATCTCCCCTAGCTTTTGCTCGCTTTGGTGCAAATCTTCCCGTTGAATCTCTTGGTTTCTGGCATTTCTTATATCCAGATAAATTTTGAATTTTGGTCAATTTTTTGTCCTATATGTCTTACTCTTTACCTAATGTACTAAGAAATTATTTTTCTTTTTGTGACTCAGGTCACAAACTCCTAAAATATTTTCACTTTTTTGTCTCGTGGAAAGCCTTTGATTTTAATTCTTTTTCCTGATAATTTTTCAGTCTCATCCCAATTTAAGTCTTGAACTTTTTTATATTTTTCTACACCGCCTGTATAATCAACTAAGCGATTGCTTTTTAAAGGACAATAATAAAATTTTCCTAAATTATCTATTAATGCCATTAATCTTTGTGTTGCATACCAACTATCCATTAATACTGTTTTAAGAAATTGTAAAAACCAGATTGTAAGGAATTTATTTTATGGAACGATCAAAAATTAATGAATCACAGTGGTTGTCATATAAAACTATTGCTCAAGATGTAGAGAAAACAGGTCAATATCAACCGTTAATAGATTGGTATGACCAAAATTGTAAAGCCTTTGAAGGAAGTACTTATGCTGCTAAAAAATGCTCTGAAATTCTATATAAATATATTAGAAACGATTCTAATTTAGCTATTCTAGATTTAGGGTGTGGTACTGGTGACCAAAGTTATATTTTGAATAAAATGGGTGTTCAAGCTTTGTTTTATGGAATTGATATGTCAGCAGGAATGCTAGAATTGGCTAGAAGTAAGGGATTATATATAGAACTTAAACAGTCTATTCTCCCTGAAATTCCCTATCCTGATAATACTTTTGATTTTGTTATTAGTGCAGGAACTTTATGCTCTCCTGGAAATGGACCGCCACAAAGTTTGCCAGAAGCGATACGGGTGACAAAACCAGCAGGAATACTTTGTTTCTCCTATCGTAAACATTGGTTTGAAACTGAGGAGAGTGGGTGGAAAAAAGTTCATGAGGAAATGTTAGAAATAGGATTAATGAAACAGCTTTCATCTGAGGTTGATGATTATAATAGAATAAAAAAAGATGAGCAGTTTTCTGGGTTATATTTTGTTGTTCAGAAGCTTTGAAAATATTAGTTTGGCAGTAGCTATAACTTCCATGACTATATATGTATATGTTAATATATTAACATATATACTTAATCCTAAACAATTTTGAAGATAAATGAGGTATCATGGAAAAGTGCAGTTGTTTAGCTTACCTAATTTGACTACATATAATACTTTCTCTAATATCATTTAGGATTGCTATAGAAGGGTAAAGAAATAATAGATATAGTGCTTAGGATAAATAGATTCAGAAAATGATATAAACTTATTCAATAAACAATAAAAAAAAGTTTGATAAAGAACAAAAAATTCAAGGAGATTAATGATCTACTTGGTGGGGAAAGAGTTAACAAACGAACAAAAAAAATAAGAAAACAGAAAATGTTATAATACACAAAGCAAGAAAATCAGCAAAAAGTTCAAACAAAGAATAATCCAAGAATAATAAGGCTAATAAAAATATTGGGAGTGGCACGATAAAGATTCAGATTAAAACAAAAAGTAATTTTAACAATCTAACAAATTTAGGCCAACTAAAATTTCCATAGTTTAGTTGTTTTATAGTTTGCTATAATATTCTCAACAAAATAGTTATAAAAACCTGAGGATATTAAATTATGGCATACGATTATGATTTATTTGTAATAGGTGCAGGGTCAGGAGGGTTAGCATCTTCAAAAAGAGCAGCATCTTATGGGGCAAAAGTGGCGATCGCTGAAAATGATTTAGTCGGAGGAACCTGTGTAATTAGAGGATGTGTGCCAAAAAAACTGATGGTCTATGGTTCGAGATTTTCTCACTTATATAAAGATGCGGTAGGTTATGGTTGGAGTGAAGTAAGACCTAGTTTTGATTGGCATAAATTAATAGATGCTGTAAATACAGAAGTTCTACGTTTGAATAAATTACATATCAGTTTTCTAGAAAAGGCAGGGGTAGAGTTAATAGAGGAATATGCCAAATTTATCGACCCCCACACTATAGAAGTAGGCGATCGCAAAGTCACAGCGGAAAAAATCTTAATTGCTGTTGGAGGTAAAGCAGAGAAAATAGATATTCCTGGAATTGAACATAGTATTACCTCCCGTGAAATGTTCCACCTCAAAGACCAACCGAAAAGAATGGCAGTTTGGGGAGGTGGTTATATTGGTGTCGAATTTGCCGGAATTTTAAATGGAGTAGGCACCGAAGTTACTCAAATTATTCGTCGAAATTCAATTTTACGAGGTTTTGATCAAGACATATGTAGTAATATCCAAGAAGGAATGGCAAAACATGGCATTAACTTCCGCACTAATACAAATGTAGAAAAAATTGAGAAAGTGTCAGAGGGGTTAAAAGTTTATTTGAGTGGAGAAAATGCTGAACCTTTAATAGTTGATACATTACTCTGTGCAACTGGTCGTAAACCAAACTTAGCAGGTTTAAATATAGAAAACGCTGGAGTCGAAACACTTAGAGGTGCAGTTGCTGTGAGTCATAACTGTCGTACAACTCAACCAAATATTTACGCTATTGGAGACTGTATAGATAAAGCAAATTTAACTCCTATTGCTATTGCTCAAGGCCGCGCTTTTGCTGATACAGAATTTGGCAATATTTCCAGAACAGTTCCTCTAGAAAATATCCCCACCGCGGTATTCTCAGAACCAGAAGCAGGAACGGTAGGTCTAACAGAAGCAGCAGCAAAAGAAAAATTTGGTAATTCTGTCAAATGTTACCGAGCCAAGTTTCGCCCAATGTTTCACAGTTTGACAGGTGCAGACGAGAAAGTTATGGTAAAATTGGTGGTTGAGAGCAATACTGAAAGAGTTTTAGGAGTACACATGGTGGGTAAGGATGCTGCTGAGATTATTCAGGGGATGGCGATCGCTATTAATATGGGCGCAACCAAAGCAGATTTTGACCGCACTATTGCTATTCATCCTTCTACTGCAGAAGAGTTTGTTACCCTAAGATAAATTAGGTTTACGGATGCGGGGGTAAGCAGAAACCAAGCTTATTCTCTTCTCTCACTCCTACAACGGGTGGGTTGAGGTGGTGAAAAAATCCCCAAAGAATTATCCAAAAGAATTCATTCTTGTGAACACGGGGGTGCATTCAAAGCTAGTCGTCAAAGGGGAACTAAACAGCAAGAGGCAGGTAAATTCAGGTCTATCAGAGACCGAGTACAATCCATAAAGTTTAGGGTCGAAGACTTTAAAAAAGGTACTTGGTTGCCAA
>JAKQYG010000389.1 GCA_023356515.1 Trichodesmium sp. MAG_R04
TGTCTGAAGCCGAGCTAATTTCTCATGCTGTAGCCAACTCATTGCGAACATAATTTTAAGTAACTCAAATCCTAAGATATAGTTGAATATTTGATTTCTTTCTTCTGTGTTAATAAACAACTTCATAGCAGACTCTAAATACTGTTGAGTTTGAAAATTTACATCTTGAGTTGCATGAATGTAGTATATTCTAATGTATTTTCGGAGTACATGTTCATTAATTTCTGTTTTGGCACGAAAACGTCTCAGGTATTTATTAACCCTGTTAATTGTATCTATATCTTGTAGCATTTTTATAGCTAATCCATCTGCTATATAATTATCTAAGAATTCTGCTTGTTTCTCAGGAGAAGAAGCACATAAAATATAGGAAAATGATAAAACATAACGACGCTGACGCCAAGGTAAACTAGCTGTCCATTCTTTAACTTCTTGAGGAAGTTTTGCCAAAATACTATTTTCTTTATTTTGTTCAAAAAGTTTTTCTTGAAATTTGTCTTTGTGATTCTTCATTGGTATATTTTTGTGATTAGTATAAATGTTTACATAATGTGTATTATTACTTTTTGTGCTAAGGATCACATATAAATTATTTTCTTGTCACACGTTATAGTGAACTTTAATCACATACAAGTTAAGATATAATGTTATAAGATAGTTTATAATTCTAAAGTATTACATATATTAATAATTATGCCTATACCTGCTTACCAATAAGATTACGAAAAATAAAAACTATAAATTTTTGACTGTATGTCCGAAGCTAGATATACTTTAATATAAAATAGTTGCAGTTAATCTGTCAAATATATTAAGAGTGAGCCCTACAGGAATGGGCAACTCAATATTATTATCAAGCTTAAATTTTAGAGATTATCTAATTATCTAAAACAATTGATGACTGAATCTAAACAATAAAGTTAAAAATAAACATCATCAATGATCAATATAATTTATATTAATTAACTGGTAAAGTTCTATGGCAACCCTATTTGATTTGTAATATTTTTATGGTAGTCAGTAGTCAGAGTTTTCAAGGTTTTCAGCTCTAATTAACTATTAGAAAAATTATCACAACCAATTTAGGGCTGCTATATATAAATTAGCGCTAAATTGTTAGTGCCTCTCAGACTTTTAGTTTACATAATTATTGTTTCTTGACTTTTAATCCTCATAAATTTAGTTAGCTGTGAATAAAAAATCATTTTTGAAAAATCTACGAGGTTATATGAAATGAAATTTTAAACAAATTGATTACCTATTAATAAGAATAATTCAGTAGTATAGACATATGACTTTATCAAAGGGAAAAATGGTAAGGATTCAAGTCCTATCAAAAGCATATAAGTATTGATGGAGAAGCATCCCAATACTTACTTTCCAAAGTATATTCTCAATCAGAAATGGCTACAAACCTTTATTTTCGTCATTATTGAGGATGAGACTATTAAATTCCTGAGTTAGTTATTTTCAGCAATTTAGTCTCAACCTGGAGTTGAGATACCTGAACCTTACGAAAAATGAGCTTAGATTATCTGTTTATTATAAAAATAAATATTAGTTCGCAAAAAGAGTAAATTGATATTAGGAGACTACAGATGTTTAACTCTACTGAACTTCTGATTGATGCTTTCATAAAACGGCTGACTAATGGTTATCGACATACTTATGGTGGATATAAATCGGATTATGCTGATATTATCGCCTGGGCAGCTGAAATGGCATTAGAAAACATTGCTAATAGTGATGCCCTTTATCATAATGTGGAACATACTATTCTTGTAACGTTAGTGGGACAAGAAGTTTTACGAGGAAAGCATATTCGTGAAGGTGGGGTATCTTGTGAAGATTGGTTACACTATCACATTTCCTTACTTTGTCATGATATTGGGTATGTTAAGGGTGTCTGTCGTCAAGATCGACGGGATTTACGACTGTACGCTACCGGGGTAAATAATACAAAAGTATCTCTAGCCAGAGGTGCTACTGATGCAAGCCTTACTCCCTATCATGTTGACCGAGGGAAATTATTTATTGACGAACGCTTTGGAGCTCATAAGTTAATTGAAGCAGAAATAATTAAACGTAATATGGAACTGACTCGTTTCCCAGTACCAGCAGATGAGGATCATCAGGAGAAAGAAAACTATCCTGGTTTAGTGAGGGCTGCAGATTTAATTGGTCAGCTAAGTGACCCCCGCTATTTACAAAAAATTAGTGCTCTGTTCTATGAATTTGAGGAAACAGGTCAAAATAAGATATTAGGATATAAGAATCCTGGGGATCTACGTCAGGGTTATCCTAAGTTTTACTGGAATGTTGTTTATAGCTATGTTAAAAATGCGCTCGCTTATTTGAATCTGACTCAACAGGGAAAACAAATTGTAGCGAATCTAAATGCTAATGTGTTTAGAGTTGAACATGAGGATGCTGTGCCAGAAACAGTATTTGTCAATGAGGTAAGATACTAGATAGTGGTAAGTTCTTGGAATAACTAGGGTTTGCTGAAAAAGTATTTTTCAGAAGCAAGGGAATGTATAGAGGAGGTAGTCGGATATATTTGTCCCTTGATTTTTCCGGTATGGGAATGCCCAAAATCTCACGGGGTGACAAGTAAGCTTAATAGTAGATATAGTAATAATTTGAGGCAATAAATTGAATAATAATTCAATTAAAAAAGAATGGGATTTTGAGTTTGGGAACTAGCGATCGCCAATTCACTCTTATCCACCCAGGGCAAACGTATCTAAATCATGGAAGTTTCTCCCGTTAAGGCTTGTAGGAGTAATAAGTATAAATGCTCAAAAGCCTGGCATTCTTACCCTGTCAAAACTTTAAAATAAGATGCGTTTGCCCTGCACTACACCCCAACATTTCTTAATAAGCGTTTTCTTTTTGTTGAAATATTCTTCAGTCCCCGAAGGAAAATTACTTTCTATATATAGCTTTCAACTAGCTTGTCACCCCGTGAGAGATTTGATTTATATTATAGTCCGCCAAATTAGCGATAGAACTGCATTTCTCAAAATACAGGGAAGATGGGGAGTATGTTTCAACCTTTTACCCCTCAAACAGGATTTTTTTGCCAAGTATCAAACATGACCCCTGAACAGTTTAGCGAATTAGGTAGGGTCTTACCTGAACCTTCTGTATTTATCAATTCAACAGGGGAAATTCTAGCCATCAATAAGCCAGCTACTTCCCTGTTTGGCTTACCAATGAAAGAGTTGGAAGGAAAACAGCTTTGTAAATTTCTTAGTGACCTTGAAGAGAATGTAATGAAATATTTGCAGCTTTGTTCAAAAAGTCGAAAAATGGTGATAGGTTCTCTAACAATTTACACATCTGCTGGAGATACAATTATTTGTCGCTCACAAGGAGCTGTGATTAGGCCAAAGCAACTTGAATCACCAGCTAAACTCCTTTTATGTCTAGAAAAAAAGAGTGAAGCCAATAAAAACTTTATTCTACTGAATAAAAAAATTCAGGAATTAAATACCCAAGCCAAGTTAAAGCTAGTCTTGCGGGAATTATATCATCTCCGGTAGCATCGTTTGTCTATCATAGAGGAGGAAGAAAAATAATTACCTGGAACGATATTGCTATGCAACGCTAACTAGACACTTTTTTCTAGCCGGAAATACTTAAAGCTTTATATGTCAATGCTTGTGGATTTAATCAGCAAGCCCTAACTAAGTCAAAACTCCCTTGGAACTAGGAATTTCGCCAACTCGCCTGGGGTCAATTTCGGTAGCCATCCGTAGAGAACGAGCAAAAGCTTTAAACCCAGCCTCAATAATATGATGAGAATTAATTCCTGCCAACTGTCGGATATGCAAAGTCATCAAACTATTATTAGCCACAGCCACAAAAAATTCCCGCACTAACTGAGTATCATAATTACCAACCCGTTGAGTAGGTATTTCCAAACCATAACTCAAATGTGGGCGACCAGAAAAATCCAACACCACCTGAACCAATGCCTCATCCAAAGGAGCTAGGAAATGGCCAAAACGAACAATACCCTTGCGATCGCCCAAAGCCTGCTTTAAAGCCTGGCCTAAAGTAATCCCCACATCCTCATTAGTATGATGGTCATCAATTTCAATATCCCCCACAGCCTGGACATCCAAATCAATCAGTCCATGAGAAGAAATTTGATGCAACATATGATCCAGAAAAGGAATACCAGTATTAACCTGACAATTACCCACACCATCAATCCAACTTTCTCCTTAAAAGGTATTGATAATGCTGCTTATTATCGCCTAGTGGAAAAT
>JAKQYG010000039.1 GCA_023356515.1 Trichodesmium sp. MAG_R04
CTCGTATAAACTTAGATTTGTTTACTAAGTTACCTCCTGCAGCAGGTCAAGATACAGGAGGCATTGCTAATGCTATTTTAGGCACAATTATTGTGGTAGGAATTGCTAGTTTAATTGCTATACCTTTCGGCATCTTAACAGCAATTTATTTATCAGAATTTAGTGACGAAAAAACTGCCCGCCCAATTCGATTTGCTACTAATGTTTTGAGTGGTGTACCATCAATTATTGCTGGGGTATTTGCTTATAGTTTACTAGTTTTATCTGTGGGTAAATTTTCAGCGTTTGCCGGGGGAGCTGCTTTATCAGTTTTGATGTTACCCACTATTATTAAAGCTACTGATGAAGCTTTACAAATAGTTCCTAGAGATATTAGAGCGGCATCCTTAGGAGTTGGTGCTTCTAATTATCAAACTGTTCTACAGATAGTTTTACCTGCTGCTTTCCCAAGTATTGTTACAGGTATAACTCTTGCCATTGCCCGTGCTGCTGGAGAAACAGCTCCACTACTTTTTACAGTGGTTTATTCTAATAAGTGGCCTCGTGGTCCCTTTGCTCCAACATTACCATCTTTGGCATATCTAGTATATGAGTTTGCTCGTAGCTTTGATTTGGTTTTACAGGAGTTTGCTTGGGCAGGATCCTTGGTCTTAGTTGTATTAGTGTTAATTACCAGTATTTTTTCTCGTTGGGTAACCAGCCAAAAACAATTTTGATAATTAATTAATAGTGACAGGACTTAGGGAAAACTTGTTCAGCATTATTTAAAATAATAGACATAAAAATAATTTTTAGACTAGATTAGGAGATCATATTTTATGCTAGAATATCAAACAAATATTTCTCAACAGAATCCTACTTCTGCTCTTTCAGCAGAAAACGTTAGCATTTTTTACGGAGATTTTAAAGCCCTGAAAGATGTTTCAATGGAAATTCCTAAGAATAAAATAACTGCTTTTATCGGACCTTCAGGTTGTGGTAAAAGTACACTATTACGATGCTTCAATCGTCTCAATGATCTGATTAGTATTTTCCATTTAGAAGGTCGTATTCTTTATCATAATCAAAATATTTATGACCCAGATATTGACCCTGTAGAAATTCGCCGTCACATTGGTATGGTTTTTCAAAAGCCCAATCCTTTTCCTAAGTCAATTTATGACAATATTGCTTATGGAGTAAGAGTTAATGGTTTGGCTAAATCTAAAGAAGAGATGGATGAGATAGTGGAGCGATCGCTACGACAAGCTGTTTTATGGGATGAGGTTAAGGATAAATTAGGGCAAAGTGGTTTTGCCCTGTCTGGAGGTCAGCAACAACGTTTATGTATTGCTCGTGCAATTGCTGTTAGTCCAGATGTCGTTTTAATGGATGAACCTTGCGCTTCTCTCGACCCTATTTCTACTATTAAAGTAGAAGAGTTAATTAACAAACTTAAGGAAAATTATACTATTATTATAGTGACCCATAATATGCAGCAAGCTACTCGGATAGCTGATGTAACTGCCTTTTTTAATGCGAAAACTCAAGAAGATGGTAAACGTTTTGGTTATTTAGTTGAATTTGATGAAACTCACAACATTTTCCAAAACCCCAAGGAAGAAGTAACTCTACAGTACATAAGTGGTCGTTTTGGGTAACATACTCCCGTACTAAAGGAACACCAAGGAATAAACTATCCCAAAAAATGGTATCAGCACCCTGCCCATCTTCATATCATTAGTGGCAATAATACTTATAAGTATTTTGGGATAATTTTTAAATTGGAAGTCCCCAAGTTGATAATATAGTGTGGGCTTCTTCCTTGGCAGTTCGAATCCATTGGACTCCATGAGCTTTAAGGACTCAATGCCCTACCCCCCTGTTTTTTATATTTATCGTTGCGTTTATATCATGGTCTATTATTATACCCCTATAGTTTTCTGCCCCCGGAAGTAGAGGACATCATTGTTGACATCCTCCCCGGCCTAAAGGCACCGGGTTTCCTAAGAAGCCGTAGCTCCTCGGCGGGTTGACGTTTCACGGGCTACAGTTACTTTGGCAGTAGTCTTACACTTGCCGACCCGTCCGTTTTTTTGTCTCGGTATGCCCACCCGCGACTAATATATTTCCTGTGAACTAAAAACCAACAAGGACTAGACCAGTGAAAAAAAATCAACTAAAATATTCCCCCGCTTATGGGCCAGGCTTTAAATCCAATTTTTCGGTAAATATAAAATCCAGCAATTAGAGCGAACTATAGCAATGAGCACTCACATTTTTGCATATTACTATCGTATTTAAATGTAGTACAAAATTATGCTACTATTACCAATACTTTCACATATATTACATTAGCAGCGATTTGTAAGATGTAAACATACCGGCGCACGTTGCTATGACTGAATTATCAGACAGCAGATATGTAGGTGGCATTGTCGACAGAATAAATTTGGTAAGGTTTGGGCATAGACAGAGATAACGGTTAGGTTAGCGATCGCCGACTTTAATTCGATTTTGGTTCATAGTCGCAAAGAAAATATTGCTGCATAAAGAGCTGAGTTTGCGTTGGCGGAGGATGGTTGCGGCAGCTATATAGGGCTTAGAGTTGAAAGGACCTAATGTACTTATGCCACATTTTACTGATGCACTACCGAATACCCCTGCTAGATATTTTTTGGTGCTTCTGTGTAAGTCCTGCAGATAAAAAAGCTCATTTTCTTTAGATAGCCTCTACTTAAACTTGTTTGGGAGCATAAGTGCTATATTGTACTCTAGCATCCCGCTCCTCGCCTGCCATAAGACTATCATTCTCGTTATTGTTAGAGCTCTGAGCAATCAGCTCTAAGGTACTTTGTTTCTCAGATTGTAGTTGTTCTATATTAATTAAATTACTAGTAATTTCTGGAGTTATGTTCAGCCCTGTTAGTACGGAGCTGACAGAAATAATTGACAATGTCAATATATATTTATACATAATATTTGAGATTGGTAATAGCCTGTATTTGCTTATACTCAATCTCTGTGGGAAATCCGGTTGAATTTACATTCCTTACTAAAAAAGTTTTTTTTACCGAAAAATTGGGTTTAAAGCCTCGCTCTTCTAGGGTGACTTTTTAGTTTATTTTTTTCACAGGTTATGTTGTAATGCTTTTTAGTTCACAAGAAATATATTAGTCCCGGGTGGGCATACGGAGACAAAAAACGGACATTGAGGCCAGCAGCCAGACTACTGCCAAAGTAGCAGCAGCCTGTGAAATGTCAACCCGCCGAGAGGCTAGGGCTCGGTAGGAAACCATGTACCTTTAGGCCGGGGAGGATGTCAAAGTATAAATACTTAAAACCAGCTAGCAAAAGTATTATAGGGATCTCTAAGAATGATTAGAGAATAGCTTTCTCTGCTATAGTAACCAGATAGCTTTTCTCCTTTGGCGATCGCTTTTAAAGATAATCTCTATCTTTTGTCTCTTTATCTGGAATTTGAAATTTTTCACGTCGAAAATGCCTCCAAGCCCAGTATTAGTAGGGGAAATACCTGAAAGAACTAAAAATAGTTAAAACCTAGGTATATCAAGAAAACGGTTAATTAAAGGTAAAAATATTACTGTATAATGTTTTGACTTGATTCGAGTTATGTCAATTTTTTCCTTTGGTGATTGCCTCTAAAGATCAAGCACATATTTTGTTTCTTTTGTCAATATAAAACTCCTAAAAGGCTAAAAATAAAGTTCAGCAAATATTTGATACATATCTTTTGCCAATTTTTTAGGATTCCATAAAGGAGCTAAATTATCTAGATTTTTTGACTTTTGCAAATGCTCGCGTACCGAATTTCTTAAACCATTATCTTTACCTAATTTAATTCCCCATTCTGTATATTCTTCCCAACTCCAAGCAACCCCTACATCTAAATTTACATTCTGCAAAAATGAATAACCCATGCGAGATAAATATTGTTCACCAGCTCTAGTTATTATTGGTAAATTTGACCATAAAGCTTCTAAATTATGAGTACCACCATTATAAGGATAAGAATCTAACAAAACATCAGCTATCTGATAAATTGCTCGATGTTCTTCTTCTGTTTGAGTTTGCCCTAAAAACATAATTCGATTAAAATCTACACCTAAATTTTCACATTCTTGAAGATAGCTTTGATAAATTATATCTAAGTCTCCCTGACCTTTCCGAATTAATATACTTTTCGGGGTATGTTGCAAAATTTTCACTTGAGCACTTACCATTTCTGGGTTAGTTTTTCGCCCAGGTGCTACACACAAATAAACGATTTGTTCTGAATCAATTCCAATACTATTTCTAGTTGAATTTATATCAACTGAATGACTATTAAATCCACTCACAGCCACCGATGTTTCTGGTAATCTCACTAACTTTTCTAGATAATATTTTTCTCTTCCTTGAGGATGTGTATACCAGTCACATAAAAAGTAATTACTTTCAGAAATATAGGGGGCATCAAAACCTAACCAAGAAACACAAACTGGTGCAGGTTTTTCATAAAGAATATGAACATTGATTGGCAATGTAGTTGAATCTAAATCTACAACTACATCTAACTTATCCTCTAATATTTGTTCAACAATTTCTGTATAAGATGGAAACCCATGAGGATACTTTTTCGGCCAGTAGGTTTGAACAGACATTTGTTCAAATCTTTGAGTAATATCATCTTTCTTCAACGGACCTGTAATATAGAGATGAACATCTGGTGTAATCTGAGATAATTCTCTGATTAAAGCTTCACTACACCAACCTACAGAATGACGGCGAAAATGTTTGGATAGGAATCCTATTTTTAATTTTTGAGAACTAAAAGTATGAGTTTTTTGGGTTTGATAAATTTTGGGTCGCTTTTGATAATATTGCTGAGCGATTAACCTATAAAAATTTCCATTTTTCTCTAAGTCATCTCGGAGATGATAAACAGCAAACAAGAAAATTTCATAGAGTAGCTTTATTTCTAGTGCGCTGAAAGTTTCAACGCTTTGATGACATATTTTTTCTACTTCTGCAAGCTTGGAGTTTGCTGCAAAACTTACTCCCGATTGAAAGTAGGAAAATAAAAAGGCAGTTCCTGAAAGAATAGGAGCTATTTCTCCACAAGAATTATAGAAATTATCGGCAGCTTTTCTTGCTTCAGCAAGTTTAGTTGTATGGCTAAGTAAATCACATAATTGTTGATGAGCTTCAACAAATTTTGGTTTAAGTTCAATTGCTTTCTCAAATAAAGCGATCGCCTCTTCCATTTTTTCTTGTTTAATAATATGTCCGATGCGAGAGTAAATTTCTGCCCAGTTGGGTTTAATTTCTAATGCTTTATAATATTTTTCTAGTGCTAATTCTAATAATCCTTTGTTAGAAAATGCTGTTCCTAAATTAGCATAAGCATCATAGGACTTAGGATTATATTTTATTGCTTCCTGATAATGAAATATTGCTTGGTCATAGTCACCTTTAAGCAATAAGTTATTAGCTAGCTTTTCATGTAAATGTTTTAAGTCTGAATTAATATTTAGTGCTTTTTGATAATATTTAGCTGCTGCCTCTCTATCTCCTTCTTTTCCTAAAACATTAGCGAGATTGCTATAAGCTTCCGTATAATCTGGCTTGAGATTAATTGCTCTCTTATAACTCTTAATTGCATCATTAATTCTACTGAGTTTAACAAGAGTATTGCCTAATTTAAAATGAAAGTCTGCCTGCACTATATTCGGTTTAATTTCTAATGCTTTTTCCCAAGCATCAAGAGCTTCATCAACCTTGCCTAAATATTGATATAGTTTACCAATATTCCAATAAATACCAGCCAAACCAGGTTTTAAATTAATAGCCTTTTGATAATGAAACAGCGCTTGTTTATATTGACCTAACTGCAAATAGACACTACCAATATTTCCCTGAACTTCAGCTACCTCTGGTTCAATTTCTAACCCCTGACTATAAGCATTTAAAGCAGCTTCTAAATTATTTTGTTGATAAAAAGCATTTCCCAAAATTACATAACATGGAAAATAATCTGGTTGAATCTTTAAAGCTTGTTTACAGGAGGCGATCGCTGATACTAAATTTCCTTCTTTCAAGGCAATATTAGCTTGATTTATATAAGCTTCTGCTGCTGGAAATTTCAATATTTTTTTGCTAAACTCTGACTCTGCTTCTTGATATCCAAAAGTCGTAACTTTACCTATTTTTTCAAAATTTTCTCCTGCTTGATCTGAGTCAGGTAATTTATTAGAAGTATTCTCGAAAGTATCTACTTTTTTTTCATCTAAAATCAAATTGAAAGTAGTAGGTTGAATTTCATATTCCTCATCAGGAACAATAATTTCTCTATTTTGTTCTCCTATAAATTTTTTATTTTCTATAAATTTGTTTGCTTTTTCCTGAACTAATAAATCAATATATTCCTTTATATTGTGATTATTCTCCAGTGCTAATTGTTTCCATTGAGTGAATAATTCTTCCAATTCATTTCCAGTAGTTTCAGGCTTTATTAATTTATATAATTTTATAAAAGCTTCCCGATAATTTGGTTTAATAGATAAAGATTTTTGATAATAATCAAAAGCTGATTCAAGATTTGTAAAGAGAGCAAATACTTCCCCTAACTTGAAGTAAGCTTTAGGATCTTCTGGTTTGATTTGCAGTAACTTTTGATAGCAATAAACTGCCTGTTCAAATGCCCCTATACGAGAAAATACATTTCCTAACATCAATTGAACAGATGCTAAATCTGAATCAATTTCTAAGGCTTTTTGATAATTAAAAATTGCTAAATAAAATTTTCTACGCTTATAATAAATAGTACCAATATTAGCATATACTTGTGCAAAATCTGGTTCAATCTTTAACGCCTGATTATAAGTATTAATTGCTTGTTCAAATAAATTCTGGCTTTGAAAAATATTTCCTAAAGTCAAATAACTCGAAGCAAAATGTGGCTCAATTTTAACTGCTTTTTTGCAAGCGGAAATAGCTTCATCAAAATTTCCTTGCATCGAGTATACTTCAGCTAGCTTGTTGTAAGCTTCGAAATAATTCGGTTTAATATTCAAAGCTTTTTGATAAGCAATCATCGCTGTATAGAGTTGTCCAGAGTCTTTCAATTGATTGGCTGTGTTGAAATAATTTTCAGCTAACATTTTCTTTACAAAGCCTAATAGCGGTAAAGTGAGACAATACTTGTAATTTTATTAGATTGAAGGTAAGGAGTATAGACAATGTTAACAGAACAAGACCTAACTATATTGATTAAACAGCAAGTTGGCAAAGCTGCTGCTGACCGAATAAAAACAGGAATGATAGTGGGGTTAGGCACAGGATCAACCACTGCTTACATGATCCAATTTTTAGGAGAACGTCTTCAAAGCGGTCAACTCAGAGATATTAAAGGTATTCCTACCTCTTTCCAATCAACCGTATTAGCTAAAAAGTATGGTGTGCCATTAACAACTCTCGATGAAGTTGAGCAAATAGATATTGCCATTGACGGGGCTGATGAAGTTGACCCACAAAAAAATTTAATTAAGGGTGGTGGAGCAGCTCATACTCGCGAGAAAATTGTGGACTGTTTGGCAGAACAGTTTATTGTGGTAGTAGATAGTTCTAAATTAGTGAAGAAATTAGGTTCTACCTTTTTATTACCGATAGAAGTTATACCCATGGCAATGAATCCTATCATTCGGGCGATCGAAAAACTAGGTGGTCAACCAGAAATACGAATGGGAATCAAGAAGGCCGGGCCCGTAGTAACCGATCAAGGTAATTTGGTTATTGATGTTAAATTTGATTCTATTGATAATCCTGGGGAGCTAGAAAAAACTTTAAACAATATTCCTGGCGTTTTGGAAAATGGTTTATTTGTAGGGGTTGCAGATATAATCTTAGTAGGAGAAATTCAGAACGGACAACCAATAGTTAAGGAAATTTCTTAACAATAAATATGAAACCAGACTCTACAAAGTAGTCTTAACCCTGAGACATCCTAGCATTGATACATATAAAACCCAGTTTCATAGAGAAACTAGGTTTAATTAAAGTGACATACTCCCACACCAAGCTGATGCTATAGTGTGGGCTTCTCGCTTCGCAGTCCAGTTACTCCGTCAGACTCCACGAGCTTGAAGGACTCAATCCCCTACAGCACTGTTTTCTATATTTATTGCTACGTTTATATCATGGTTTATTACCATGCCATAATATGGACAAGAATGAGTTCTTTTGGATAACTCTTTGGAGACTTTTTCACTACAGTTTGAGCAATTTTAGCTGGTATACGGTTATTATTTTATTGCTTCTTGTGGCGGGATAACAATTTCTACTTTGAAAAAGTACATTGAGAATCAAAAAAACCTAGAAGAATATGGTCAACTAATGGGACATCGAGTCCCATTAATTGACTGTCGATTTAGCTAATTAACGTTAGCAACAATTACTATTTGCTGAATTTGATATTTAAGAAAACTGACTCAGTTTAGTAATTGCTTTTCTGCTTCCAGGGTTTTAACTAAATTTTCATTTCCTTTGTTTCTAGCCACTTCTAGGCGATGAGCCAATTTCCTTTCTATATTAGCTTTATGAACTTCATTCAATTTAACTGAGCTTTTTGGTGTATTTGTGTTCAAGATGGACATTTTTTTTATCACTTTTGGTGTAGTTTCCACTGTGTTAATTTAGCATAGCGAATAAATCTCAATAGAAATTACGAAAGAACGCTATATATGGTGTAAAAAACGTCATTTTTGAGATATCGCGAGTATAACTAGTGCCGTTGCGCAAATCCTGATCAACTAGTTTTAGGTATTGAAAGCTCATAATTTTTATAGTTGTTTAATAAAGTAGATAGACTTTTTCCATATTCTAAGATTTATCCTAGCTGCGGTCATGGAATAGATATGCCATTAGTACTTTTAAAATTTGTCAAAATGTGATAACAGTAAACGGCGCATAATATGCAAATATAAATTTAAAACTCACATTCTGCACCTCAATTCTCCAAAAAATTAATTTCGCCAGGGACTAATTAACAATGATTAGCTAATAAAAAAGTAAAAAAATATCTAGATACACGCTACAATCCTCTACTGTAAAGGATTATGAATCAGACAAAATTCTTAATTACAATTACATAAAAAATTTCAAATTATCTAACATGATAGATTTATCTACCATTGCAGCTCAACTTAATGCAGGCACTATTCTTCCAGAAGGAATAATTGTTATTACTTTGTTGCTAGTTCTCGTTGGAGACTTAATATTGGGACGTAGTTCTACTAAGTGGACTCCTTATGCAGCTATTGTTGGTCTTGTCGGCGCAATTGTAGCCTTATATACCCAATGGGATAGTACCAATACCATCGGTTTTTTAGGAGGCTTTAATGCTGATGGTTTAAGCATAGCATTTAGAGCCATTATTGCTATGTCAGCAATCATTACTATATTAATGTCAGTAGCATATATAGAACAAACTGGAACTCTACTAGGAGAATTTATCTGTATTTTGCTAACTGCTACCTTAGGAGCAATGTTCCTATCCGGAGCAGATGAGTTGGTAATGATCTTTATTTCTCTGGAAACTCTGAGTATCTCCTCTTATTTATTAACTGGTTATACAAAACGTGACCCTCGTTCCAATGAAGCAGCATTAAAATATTTACTTATAGGAGCTGCTAGTTCCGCTGTTTTTCTCTATGGCATTTCCTTGCTTTATGGCTTATCTGGTGGAGAAACTAGATTAACAGTAATTGCCTCTAGTATGATGAATATTAGTGGTGGTGGTGTTTCCCTAGCCCTAGTCATTGCCTTAGTATTCGCCATTGCAGGTATTTCTTTCAAAATTTCTGCTGTTCCTTTTCACCAATGGACTCCAGATGTTTACGAAGGTTCTCCTACTCCAGTTGTAGCCTTTCTTTCAGTAGGTTCTAAAGCAGCGGGTTTTGCCCTAGCTATCCGTCTGTTAGTAACAGCTTTCCCATTAGTTTCGGAACAGTGGCATTTTGTATTTACCGCCCTGGCTGTTCTAAGCATGGTATTGGGTAATGTAGTTGCTCTTGCCCAAACCAGTATGAAACGTCTACTTGCTTACTCATCTATTGGACAAGCTGGTTTTGTAATGATTGGTCTTTTGGCCAATACTCAAGCAGGTTACGCTAGCATGATATTTTATCTGCTGGTTTATTTGTTTATGAACTTAGGTGGTTTTATATGTGTAATTCTCTTTTCTCTCCGTACAGGTACAGACCAAATTAGTGAATATGCAGGGTTATACCAAAAAGACCCGCTGTTAACATTGGGATTAAGTATTTGTTTATTATCTTTAGGTGGTATACCGCCACTTGCAGGTTTCTTTGGTAAGATTTACCTGTTTTGGGCAGGTTGGCAAGCTGGATTATATTGGTTAGTTTTGATAGGACTAGTTACTAGTGTAGTCTCTATTTACTACTACATTCGTGTGGTTAAAATGATGGTAGTGAAAGAACCACAAGAAATGTCGGATGTTATCAAAAATTATCCTCCCATTCGCTGGAACTTTCTTGGTATGCGTCCTTTACAAGTAGCATTAATTTTATCAGTTCTGGCAACATCTTTAGCTGGAATTTTATCTAATCCTTTGTTTACTTTAGCTAATAATTCGATTGCTAAAACTCCCATGTTAAATTCGGCTTTAGTTCAAAATGTTGAAACTAATTCAGTAGCAAGTAAACTAGACTTTTATTGGTCGTCAAAGAATTAGTTTTAGTTGTTTGAGTTAAGCAAGTTAAGCATGATAAGTGTTCGACTAAATTAAGTCGAGCATTTTTTGTCGGCACGACAGTCCACTACCCTACTCAATTTATAACACTCTGGGGAAACTCAAATTTTAAAGCAGATAAAACTGGACAAGGTTTTTGTGACTGTAAATTTTCCGGTTTATTCCAATTAAAAGGAGCTAACTTCGCAGCAGACATCCACAACAAGCTTTTAGCTCTAGTAATTGCTACATATAATAGACGAAATTCTTCAGCCATTTTTAAATATCTTGCCTGTTCCCAAGCTTGAGAAATATCTGGTAAATTTTCCCCTTGTAAACTTGCGCGAATTTGTGCCCTTGCAACTTCAGCTAAGTCAAAATCTCCCAAAAAATTAGCTTGGGGTAACACTCGTAAATTACCAGGAATTACATTTTCATGCAAAAAAGGTAAAAATACAAAATCCCAATCTAAACCCTTAGACTTGTGCATAGTAATAATAGTAAGTTGTTGAGGACGAGTATAATATGCCTCTGAATTTTCCTCCACTTCTACAGATTCAAATCTCTCAGAATTCACAATTTCATTTAATACTTCTAATATTGCATTCATCGAACTATTACCAGCAGTTTGTTTAGCAACTCTTTCTGCTAACTTCTCTACAGTTGCTAAATCTGACTGTTCATAATTTAATGCCAAAGCTAGAAAAGAAATTAACTGATATGAAGGTAATTCAGATTTTGCTTTGAG
The DNA here is from genome assembly GCA_023356515.1 of Trichodesmium sp. MAG_R04. Classification (GTDB taxonomy): domain Bacteria; phylum Cyanobacteriota; class Cyanobacteriia; order Cyanobacteriales; family Microcoleaceae; genus Trichodesmium. Next base: position 11,478 of record JAKQYG010000039.1, read on the forward strand.
TAAACTACGACAAAAATTACGACATTCACGCACCTTTTTTGATTGATATGGGTCGAGAGGACCTGGATAAATAAATTGTTCTAATTGAGAGGCAAAAGAATTATAGTCTTCTTGGGGAATTAACTGGCGATCGCCTAAAACTTTCAAAGCAGACTTTAAATAATCTGGAGAATGAGGGCGGTCAATAAATTGCATTAATGCTAATATTTCTCCCGGAATTTGAGAATTACGTGCCCCTTGAGAAACATCATGTATTTTAATACCATATTTTCCTAAATCAAGATCAACTCCATATTTTCCAGAATTACTAAAAGTATCTGCAATAAATTTGCCTTGTTTATTTTCCCTTACTAATACAGCAAATTTACCTTCTGGATTTTCTTTAAACAAACTAATTACGCGTTCACCAATTAACTCAAGTGTTTGATAAATATCCCTAGGTTCATATATTTCTAAACCATAACCAGTAGCTAGAGGATTATTACTATTTCCTGATTCTTTCACTTCTAGAGAATGAATATTTTGGTCTCGAAATGGTTTTTCCCTTCCTGCTAATTTTGAATTATTGACCCATTTCAACACAAAATTAGCTGCATCTATAATAATTTGACAACTGCGTCCTGCTTGTTCCATGGCTGCCAATTTTTCTAACTGTTCACAGTCTTCACAAAATCGCCGAAAATCTATTGGATCTGCTGGAGTAAACGTAGAATTAATTGCTTGATTTGGATCTCCCACACGCATCATATTTAGATAATTTAATTTTGATAATCTTTGCTCTTGGGCAATAAATTTAAAATCTAAATTGCTATTATTATTTTCATTGGATGTAGCGAGTATTTCTAATAATTTAGTTTGTAAAGGTGTAGAATCTTGAGCTTCATCTTCAAACACAGCAAATACTTGATTTTGCCACATTTTTCTGGCACTTGTATTCTGCAAGACTCGTAAAGCTGCTAAAATCATTTCATCGTAGTCAATTAATTGACGCTCTCTCAATATTTTTTGATATGTTTGATATAAATTAGCAGCAATATTCAAAACTTGATAATTATCATTTGTCTGGTATCGTAGTTGCCATAAATCTTCAGGTTTCAGACCAGAACTTTTTGCTTGTTGAATTACTTTCCAAGCTAATTTAGGTAATATTTCAGTTCGTAAAACTGACTGTCTTCTTAAACGTTCTGTTTCTTCTCCATCAAATTTGCATCCTTCAATTAAAAGTTGATAATGTCTCGGGTTATCGCCAATCCAATTTTCTACACAAGTACGAGTTATTTTATTACTAGGAGTAGGCAGAATTAAATTATAATTTTCTAAATCTAACTCAGATAATTCAGGATGACGTAGAGCAATACTTAAAGCTAAACCGTGCAAAGTATGAACAACAAAACTTCCTTCAGGTAAAGATAATTTTTTTAAAAATTTGCGAATTTTTATTCTAATATTAGTAGCTGCCGAACGGGTCAAAGTAACAACAATTAATTGATGGTGACTATGTAGTTGATAACGAGCGATCGCTAAAGCTGCTGCTATTGCCATACCATGAGATTTTCCGGCTCCAGGAACTGCCGATACTGCCAAAGGTCCCCCTTGCCAGTCAGCCATTTGTTGTTGCCCTGGTCGCAAAGAGGAACAAATTTTTTGAATTTCTTGTTTTCTGAAAGCTTTTATAGATAATGTATTTTCTGTGTCTGTAACACTCGTTTTAATATCAACAGATGGATATGTAAAATTATCGTCAAAATTTTTAGTCATCTTGTTCTCAATCAAAATTTAGTAATAATATTTATTTTTTCCTAATTCAATATATTTTAGCTACAGGAAAATGAAGGTAAAAAGTTGTACCTTTACCTAGAGTTGATTCAAAAAAAATCTCTCCACCATGAGCATCAACAATCGCTTTCACAATAGCAGTTCCTAATCCTATACCACCCTGTTTTCCATAACTTACAAAAGCTTCAAATAAATTATTCTTAATTTCTTCAGGAATACCATATCCATTATCCGAAAAGATAATTTCAACCCATCTATCTTTTCTCTGAGCTTTAATTTCTATCTTGCCTTTATTTTGATTAATAGCTTCTAGAGAATTAGCTAATAAATTTTGTAGAGCGCGGTTAATTTTGTTTTCATCAGCATTTATAATCAAACCCTCTTCAACATTAACTATTAACTCTACAAAAGTAGAGTCAGTGTAAACCTGGTTTAATTTTTTAAAGTTTTTTAAAAGCTTGCCTATTTCAACTTTCTGAGAGTATAATTTGGTATCTCCCTGAGAAAAAGCAAGCACTTCTTCTGCCATATTTAACATTCTCTGAACTTGCATATAAATTAAATCACACCACTCTTGACTTTCCTGATCTGGATGTAGTTCTTTTAATATGGAACTTGATAATTGAATACCAGTAAAAGGGCTTCTAAAATCATGAATAATAGTGTTGACCATCTCTCCAATTAAAGTCATTTTTTCTTGATAAGCTAATTGATTAACATATTTAGTTGTTACGTTGTGTAGCCATTGAGGTACAATACTTAATATTTTTAAAACGACATCCCCTTTTGTCTCAGCTAATATATCGATTAAATGGTTATAGTAAATTTTAGCTAAAGTTGTTCCCTGAGATGCAACTACCCTAGCACTCCTTGGCTGTTTATTTATAATTCCCAATTCCCCAAAAAAACTATTTGACCCAATCGATGTAATCACAACATAATTATTACCTTCACCACTTTTTTTACTAACTTTAACTTGGCCTTCTAGAACTAAGAATATAGCATCTGAATCATCACCTTCTTCAAAAACAATATCTTGCAAATTAAATTTTTTAATAATAGCAACCTGTGAAATCTGTGCAGCTTGCTCTGGCTCAAAATAGCGAATAAATTCATGTTCTTCTAGTTTCATTGTTTGTGAGTGGATAGTATATTTTTAAGTTGAGTAGAATTAGTGTTCTAGACATTAATCTACCATCAATACTATTGATAGCAGTGCAATCTGGGGTATTCACATATTATTTTAATACACTTATTATAGACTGCACTTTGAGCTATAAGTTACAAATACCCGAGCGCGCCGCACAGCCCTATACATTTTCTGTTTATTCAATTCGTTTGTATTACATAGCAGTCCTAAATTGATTGTGATAATTTTTCTAATAGTTAATTGGAGCTGAAAACCTTTAAAACTCTGACTACTGACTACTAGCTACCAGAAAAATATTACAAATAAAATAGGATTTCTATATACTCATACAACAGTTTCTGAAATTATGAGGTACATATATTTAAGAGTTTTAAGCAGTATAGAGTAGGGAATATGAAGAGCAGGACATACAAAAAAGCAAAAAAAATACTTATTTTCTGAATTGTATCATATTAGCCGGGAATCTGCTTGATATTCTGTACTTAGTATTATATAGCAGTCCCTATAGCAGTCCTATTTTGTTTGTGTTAAAAATCCCCCCTACTTTTTGAGAATAGGTTTAAGCAGAATAGTTAATGGGCAAGAGTTTCGGAATTTATTTTTAGTTTTTAAATTGTCACAATCTATTTAGGATTGCTATATTATCTAGATATGAGAATTAGGAAATAAATTAAGTTAGAATTTGGAAAAATGGCAAGAGAAAAGTGCAAGAATAACTTGTAAAAGTTGTCAAAATAAACAAGTAAATATTTTAGGATTTATGAATCACAAAAACAAATTTAGGTAATAGGAAGTCACAAATCAGGGGAAATGGCCATTTTCGAGAAGATAGAAGATATTATGAAGTAGCGGTTAAGTAGGTGGGTATGAAAAAACTTAGCTATATGTTAAAATTTTTATACTATTTCCAAAAGTTAAATTCCTGTACTGTACTCCTGCCCTCTATTTTCCTTCTTCAACTTCCTTTAAAGGTTTTTTGAATAAAAATAGTTAGGCGTTCGCGGAGCGTGGTGTTAGCTGTATCCCATGAAGCTATAGTGAAGACCGTCAAAATTGTCATGCACTTATATAGCACCTTTGTGTAAGTCCTGAAGTTATAAAAAATGTACTTTTCAATACAGTTTTTATCCCGCAAAAGCCTTCCCAATATTTGTATAGCAATCCTAAAATATAAAAAACAGGGCGGTGGGGCATTGAGTCCTCAAAGCTAGTGGAGTCCGAGGGAGTACCGGGACTACGAAGCGAGAAGACCACACTATAGCATCAGCTTAGTTTGGGAGTATGTCACTTTTATGTTAAAATAAAGGTATTGATAAAACAAAAAGAAAAAATGCAGTGTAATTATCGATTGTAAAGATAAACAATGAAAATAATCGGGGAAAAAATACAAAAAGTTCAAAAGGTTGCCACAATGATATATGATAAAACTACTACGAGCTAGTTGAAATTGCTTTATGTTTGAAGCTCTTGCTGACCGCTTAGAAGTTGCTTGGAAAAAACTAAGGGGTCAAGACAAAATTGCAGACTCCAATATTCAAG
>JAKQYG010000390.1 GCA_023356515.1 Trichodesmium sp. MAG_R04
CATTGGCCATTGGGGCAAATCAAAAACATAGAAACCACGCAAGAAAAATAACCCACTGCTACCGGCAACTAATCCAGTATGTAGGGGAAAACTCCAACTGAAAGGAAAATAATTCCGCAGCAACCAAGCTAATATATAAGACCCTAAAACCATTCCTAATTTAGGTAACAATGCTACGGCACCACCATCAAGCCAAAAACCAGGGTTAAGATAACCATTATCATACAACCATCGGAAGAAGTCGCGAAAAGTGATTTGACCTTTAATTGCTAAGGTAACTGCTGCTGCTGCATCTAACTGACCTACACCAAAATGGTTTAGTGGGTCTTCTTTTACAGCTCTGGCAGATTTTTTGAGAATGTTAGTAATTTCTTCTGGGTCCTGAATACCACTGGCTTTTACTAATGCTGCAACACCTGCAACATGAGGAGATGCCATACTTGTTCCTTGGAAGGAAGCAAATACACTCTTACCATTTTCTGGATTAATAGTTTCTTGTAGAATACCGCCAGCTTCATTTTTATCAGAGGTGGAACCCCCAGGAGCAGAAATATCAACTCCTGCACCAAAATTAGAATATGGAGCTTTTTCTCCAGAAGCGTTAGTAGCGGAGACACCGATAACATGAGGATAGCGAGCTGGATAATTTGCTGAATTTTGGTTAGCGTTGCCTACAGCAGCAACGATAACTACACCTTTATTATGAGCATAGTCAATTGCTTCTTTCATTATTTGGCTTTCACCGCCACCACCAAGACTCATATTAATAATATCTGCACCATTATCAGCAGCAAATTTTATGGATTCAGCAATATCAGCAACTGTACCACCACCACTAGCAGATAATACTTTTAGGGGCATGATGCTGGCTTCATAGGCGATACCTGCTACACCATAGTTATTATTGGTAGCTTGGGCAATAGTGCCTGCAATGTGAGTGCCGTGACCGTTGTCATCAGTTACTAATGTGCGGTCGTTAACAAAATCATACCCTGGTACAAATTTTGTTTGTTGTAGGTCAGGAACTCTGGAAACACCTGTATCAATTATGGCTACAGTTATTCCGTCACCTTGGGTTTCATTCCAGGCAGATTCAACATTAATGCTGCGGAGGTTCCATTGTTTACTGTACATAGGATCGTTAGGAATTCCGTCACCACTATCAAAGATGATGGCATCTGCCCTATAGATATAGTTTGGTTCTATATATTCAATATATTTGCCTAAAGAATTTTTGAGGTTTTTGAGGATCTGGCGATCGCCCTTGACAATATATACATTATCTGATGTGGAAAATTCACTATTCAGACGAGGTGTGACTTGGTACTCATCAGAAATTGTCCTGATTTGATCGACAATTTTAGTCATTCCGATATCTTCACGGAAGTCTAGGATAATTGATTCGTAGACTCCTTTATTAGCCAAACCAGAGAAATTAGATAAGGCCCAACCAAGCCCAATTAAGAATAAGCAGACAAACAGAAATTTTTTCATTGTTTGAGATATCTATTACCATACTGAGGACTTTTTTACTACGATAGCTTATTGTTTGATATCTTGATTGACATCCTCCCGACGCTGCTCTTACCAGACAGCGCGGGATTTCCTCCCCTCCCTGTTATAAAGTTTAGCATAACTTTTAAAATTTGGTATGATAATATAGTATTAGTAGGTTTCAGTTACTATTATAAGCAAAAAATCTGAGAACTAAAATGGAAAGAGGTTTATTGTGGTTGCCCCTATTAGGTGTTTTTATTTGGCTCAGTTGGGCAGGTTGGAATGAGTATCAAAAGTTGGAAGCTTACCGGGCTTGGGCAGAATCTTTTGAAAAGTCTAAATATGATATTTCTGCGGTATTGGGTCAGAATGGTGAAAGCATAACTTGGGGAAAACCTACACGTAAGGGACCTGTTAATTTGGAGACCTTTTCTTTGTCAGATGTGCAGTCACTAAAATTATTAGTTGATAATAAGCTTGTAGATCCAGAAAACCCCCCTAGTCAGGGTAAGGTAGTTTTGGAGTTTATTTTTTCTAATTCTAAAAATATCCAAATTCCCTTTACAGATATTGATTTAGCTGTTAATTGGTGCCAATATTTACAACAAAAATTGTAGTAGTGCCATGACACACCTAAAAATGTAAGCCTTTGGTTGATTCCAACAATTTTTTAATGTGATCGCAGGAGAGATCCCCATCGCGAAGAAGAAAGTAAGCTTTGTTACTAAAAAGTAAATAAAAAACTAATTCCTACTACTGCCACTAATACTCCAAAAACTGACCTAACACTTATTTTTTCTCCCATTTTAACAGCAATAGGAATGATAAATATTGGACTCGTAGCTAAAAGAGTTTGGGCGATGCCTGCAGAAGCATATTTGAGAGAAGTTTGTTGTAACCAAATACCTAAATAAGTACCACCAAAAGTTGCAATAAAAATTCCTGCTATAAGTTTTATTGACCAATTTATTTCTCCTAATTTTTCCTGTCTGATTCTCTGGAAAAGCAACAACAAGATAATAATAATTGTGCCTCCCATTAATCTGAATAAAGTGCTCCATAAAGCAATAATATCTGAGGAAAGTAAAGCAAAACGGGAAATAATTATACCTGTAGAATTAGCTATTGCTGCTAATATTGCCCAAACTATTCCTTGTTTGATATTAATATTACTAACTGCTACACCAGGAGTCTTTTCTGAAATTACCCAAGCTACACCTATTCCTGTAATAAAAATTCCGCACCAAGCACCAAAAGTTAATTGTTCTTCTAAAAAAATTAAACCTAGTAAAGCGGTTATTGGAGGAGATAAAGATCCCATCAAAAGAGTTCTTCTTGCACCCATATTTTTGAGGGCATAAAAAAATGCAGTATCTCCTAGGCCAATGCCAATAATACCGCTCATTAAAAATAAATTAATCGTAAATAAGTTTACTGCTGTCTGAAGTTTGCCACTAATAATTAAAGTTAGAAAAATTAAAGCGATCGCTATTAAACCTTTGAATAAATTTAGTTTTAAGGCAGATATTTTTTGACCAAGTAAGCTATAAGCGGTGGAAGATATTGCCCACAAAAATGCACCACTTAAAGCAGCTAGTTCGCCTTGAAAGTTAGTAACCCATTGTTGCATAATTTTTGACTTTGGATAAGTGAAAAAAGAGGGTAAGCATTCAGCTATCACAACAGTTAGCAGTCAAAGATGTAAGGATATGGGCTGATACATATTCTAACTTACTAATACTTATTTAAAATAGGTATTAGTAAGTTAGGAATTTCCACTTCCTAAAACATACAAACTTAACAATGTTCCACTATTCCATAAACTATGTAACAATATAGAAGACAAAAGATTACGGGATCTGGTATAAACCAATCCTAAAATTATTCCCAAAACTGCTAAAGGTAAAACTTCAGAAATATTCAAATGTGCGATCGCAAATAAAAAACCACTTGCAATAATTGCTCCCCAAATAGGCATATATTTTGTCAAAGAAGGTAACAAAAATCCACGAAACATAACTTCCTCAAAAACTGGTGCAGCAATAGAAGCAGTGATAAAAAATAGAGCTAAAGCTAAACCATCTTGCCCGTTTAAAGCAATAGGTAAAATCGGATTACTACCACCTTGACCTTGCCATAATTGTTGATTAATTAAAGATATTAAAATCACCATTGGCAAAGCTACAAAATAACCACCTAAACCCCAGAAAAACCAATCACCGCGTAAATCAAATTTAAACCAACCTTCTGAAAAGGGAAAAAATGACTTTAAAGATAAATATAATACCAAGAAACCTCCCAGAGCAAACAAAACATAAGTACCAAGAATATACCCTGCTTGTACTCGTACTTCCATCATTGCCGATTGCAAATTTGTGAAACTTTTAAAAATCTCTAATCCTAAAGGAACAATAATTTGCCCAACCAAGAAAAAACCTACAACAAATACTTGTAAAATTGTTTCACCATCCCAACTAACTTCCCAAGGTAAATCAGCATTTTTTAATAAAACAGATTTCTTTCCTAAAATCAACCATTGCACTCCTAAAAATATCAGTAATCCTACTCCAAATACTAATCCTATTCCCGGCACACCAGCAACAATAGCTAACTTTAATACTGCTTGTTTTGCTATCTTTTGTTCCTGGTTTTGCAATTATATATAAATAGCGTAACTAAAATCTGCCATGGCTTTGTGGATATTTTTGGCCATTAAATATGTTAAACCCCTTTCATTATAAATATCCGCTTGATTAAAACTATCATCTTGCTGAGTCTT
>JAKQYG010000391.1 GCA_023356515.1 Trichodesmium sp. MAG_R04
TTCTAAGGCTTCTTGTACTAAATATTCAGATTCAGAATCAAGAGAAGAAGTAGCTTCATCTAATATTAATATCCTCGGATTTTCTAATACTGCACGAGCGATCGCTATTCTTTGTCTTTGCCCTCCAGATAAATTAACTCCCCTTTCTCCCACCAAAGTTTGATAACCTTGCGGCAGCTTAGTAATAAACTTATGAGCATTAGCAATTTTAGCTGCTTCTTTTACAGAATTAATATTATAATCAAGTTGACCAAAGGCAATATTTTGTAAGATAGTCCCAGAAAATAAAGTTACCTCTTGGGGAACAATTCCAATTTGTCTTCTTAGAGTTGCAAGAGTAACATCTTGAATATTTATCTCATCAATTAATATTTCTCCCGACTGAGGTTCATAAAACCTAGGAAGTAAATTTACAAGTGTAGTTTTACCTGCTCCAGAAGCTCCGACAAAAGCAATTATTTCTCCTGAATTTACTAACAAATTTAGATTTTTTAAGACTTGCTTTTCAGAATTATAAGAAAAATAAACATTCTTATATTCTACTTTTCCCTCTACAGAAGGAAGGGAAATTGCGTCTGTTTTTTGTATGATTTTAGGTTGAATTGTCAATATTTCAAAAACTCTGTCGCAAGAAGCTTCACCTTGTTTAAATTCACTATAATTACTTGTTGTTAAAGAAATCGGATCAATTAATAAAGCAACACCTGTTACATAGCTAATAAAACCTTCTCCACTTAAATTTCCTTGATGTATTTGCCATCCTCCTAAGAAAAACAAAAAAATCACACTCATCGCTTCCAAAAAACCTACTACTACAAACTGGAGTGCTTTCACCTTTTCTGTCATGTATTTTGCTTGTCTATTTTGTTCAGCTTCCACAGAGAATTGAGCAATTTGATATTCCTCTGCAGCGAAAGCTTGAACGATTCTAATACCATTAAATACTTCAATTATGAGAGCAGATAAATTAGAAATACGATGTTGACTTTGGTGAGAAAAAGAAAGTAATAAATCTCCAAACCAACCTATTAATAATATCATCAAAGGTGCAATTATCATAGTTGCTAGAGTTAATTCCCAGTTAAGATACACCATATAACCTAATACAACTATTAATTGTAAAATGCAAGGAACAAATTGGTGAAAAAATTTATTTATCACTTCTCCTGTACGATCAATATCTTCTGTGATTCGATAGGAAAGATCACCAGTTTTTGATTGTTCAAAGTAACTAATATGAAGTTTTTGTAAGTGAGAATAAACTTGTTTGCGCAAATCTAAAGCAATGCTTAAAGCTGCTTTCGCCATCAGGGTATCTTGACCATATTGTACAGCACCCTTAATCAAAAAAATGATAGCTGCTAGCCCAGCAAGTTGAGTAATTGCCTTGACATTTCCTCTGCCAATATAACCTGCCATTTTACCCATTAACCAAGCTAAAATCGGCCAGAAAATAGTAAATACTAATGTACAAGTCAATGCCTTGACAATTGTTGGCCAATAGTTATAAATATAGGGTAAGAGTTTCCAATAATTAGAGCTAGATTTCCAAATACCAAGCTTAATTTGATTTTTCAAAATATTCTAAAATTTTCTATGTTTAAAGATTAAAAACTTGCTTTTTCGTGATTTAGTATGATAAGGTTATTGTCGACATCAAGATTTTAAAAAAAAGTTGGTGATGTCTGATAGTCCATTCTGTAGAGTAAAGGCCAGATAAATTTATTTTATTATTTGGCAGCTTTACTTGAGTTATATAATTTCTGTGATATTCTAAAACGTGCCAATTTGCAATTTAGTCTGTCCGGATTATTGGCTTAGACTGGGAGTAGATATACTAAGTCCTAAAAATACAATTTTTACATCTAGATTTAAGGTCTTGCTTTAGCAGCATATTTAAATTAGGATGTATTTATTTAGTTAGGTAAAATCTAGTTTTGCAGGAGTTCATTCATTTATTTAATTTAACTAACAGAGGAATTTATGGAAACATTAGCATTTTCTCATTTAGCCTACAATACAGAAGACTCTAAGAATCAAGAATTTAGTGTTTGTGTAGACTTCAAAAAGCTATCTAGTGTTGGTGCAATAAGTTTACTATCTGCTGCTACTGTGGTAGGAGCAGTTGGCATAACTGCTAAATCTGCTTCAGCTCATGGCAGTTATGCCTATGGTCGCTATGGTAGTTATGGTAATTATGGCAACTATAATCGTAGTTCTGGTTACTACTATAAGAAAGTTGTTAGTAGGTCCTATAATCGTTCCTATGGTAGCTATGGTAACTACGGTCGTTATGGTAGCTATGGTGATTATGGGTGTTACTAAGTTGATTTCTGAAAAGTCCACAAATACATACTTATAGTTGGGACTTGAAGAATTTTTTTGAACATTCTGCATTAAGAATCTACCTCATATGGTAGTCTCATAAATAAATATGTAAAGGGTGGGCGATATAGTATTCTCGTCCCTTTTGTCTCTTCTGTACTATAGAGCAGCAGGATTGGGAAGCTAATTAAGCTTCCGCAATATACCGCTACAATATATCGCAGAAAAAATTGTCAAATATTACTTAATTACTTAATTAGAGGAGTTATGGAAACACTAGCATATTCTCATCTAGCTACTGCCGAAGAAACTTCTATAGTTGAACCTAAATTTGAAGTAGTCAACTGGAAAAAAATTTCCAGCTTAGGTATGATGGGTCTTCTATCAGTAGCTACTGTTTTAGGTGCTCTGAGCGTAACTGCTGATTCTGCTACTGCTTGCCACCATACTTGCAGTCATGGTTCTCGTTATGGCTCCCACGCTAAGAGGCATCATCGTTTTCGCTATCGTCATGCTTCTTATCGTCCTCACCACCGTAAGTATGGATATTATCTTCACTTAGGTAGTCGTGGGCACAAAGTTGCCAAATTGCAACACAAGCTAGGATTAATGGGATATTTTCATCATCATCGTGCAACTGGTTATTTTGGCTATAAAACCAAGCATGCAGTTAAGGCATTCCAACGTGATGTTGGCTTAAAGCCCGATGGTATTGTTGGACCTCGTACCAAGATGGCTTTAGGTTATTAATATTCCATTCCTGATTGGAAGTCCTGGGCTTTATCTATTGATTAATTGCTTGGGTAAAAGCCAGGGCTAACTATTAAAGTGAAATAATTGAAAAATGTTAGGCATTTTTGTAAATTATTTATCTAAATGACTAAACTTTATGGCTTGCGGGATGACCAATGGGAACAGATTCAGAATCTACTACCAGGCTGTGAAGGAACTGTCGGTAGGACTGCCACAGACAACCGCCTCTTTGTGGAAGCTATTTTATACAGATATAGAGCGGGAATTCCTTGGAGAGATTTACCAGAAAGATTTGGGGACTTTCCCGTGGTCCATGGCCATTTTAGTCGTTGGAGCCGTTCAGGGATCTGGGAAAGAGTATTTCATGCTTTAGCTGAGGATGCAGATAATTAAAATGCCATGATCGATGCCACTATTGTTCGTGCTCATCAATATAGTGCCGGGGGGAAGGATAGTAGTGCACAGCAGTGAAGATATTGGCCGTAGTAAAGGGAGATGGAGCACTAAAATACATGGAGTAGTAGATACTCTAGGTAATCCAACTCTTTTTTTTAACTCCAGCTCAAGCATCTGACTTGGATGGAGCAGATGTCCTATTACCTATGGTAGAAGCAGAAGCAGTATTAGGGGATAAAGCTTACGATGCTCAGGAGCGGGTGATAGAGGCTTTGACCAACAGAGGAATAGAAGTAGTGATTCCCCCGAAAAAAAACCGAAAGGAACTCCGTAATTACGATGAAATACTCTACAAAGCACGTCATCTGATCGAAAATTTATTTGCCAAACTCAAAGAGTATCGAGCGATCGCTACATGATACGATAAACGTTCAGTTAACTTTCTGGGAGGAATTCTTAAAGGTAGCCTCAGTCATTTTATTACCATAGCGATCGCCATTAACCTCTATCATACAACACCCATTTTGTCAAATTTTTAATTGATGACACGCCCTAGAGAATGGGACCGTCCTGAATGCGCTGGTCACTATGAGAGGGAAATAAACGCAAGTATAAACATTTTGGCTGCCGGGCAGGCAGTGTCGTTTGGGTCGGGGTCTTAATGCCTGAAGAGAGTAAATATAGCAACGTGCGCTGGTATATTTACATGGTACAAGTTGCTACTAATGTAATATATTTGAAAGTATTGGTAGATAGTAGCGTAAAATTGTACTACACTTAAATGCGATAGTAATATGTA
>JAKQYG010000392.1 GCA_023356515.1 Trichodesmium sp. MAG_R04
TGTAGACGAGAAGCTAAATTTACAGAATCACTAATTACAGTAGTATCCATTCTATTAATTCCACCAACTGTTCCTAGCATTAAGGAACCTGTATTAATTCCAATCCCAATCTTAATAGGTGATTTATTATATTGTTTTCGAATAATATTGTATTTGTTGAGTTCTAAAAGCATCTCTAAAGCAGCTTGAATAGCATCATCAGGACACCGACCAAATAATGCCATAATTGCATCACCAATATATTTATCAATAAAACCATAATTAGCAGTAATGAGAGGCTCCATACGAGAAAGATAGGAATTAATAAAATTAAAATTTTCTTCTAAACTCATGCTCTCTGAAAGAGTAGCAAAAGAGCGCATATCAGAAAATAAAATTGACATATCCTTTTGTACAGATTCACCTAAAGAAACTTCGACAATACTTTTATGTCCTAACAATCGGAGAAACTGTTTTGGCAAAAAGCGACTGTATGATTGATTAAGTTTAGATAATTCAGTATTTTTGAGTTTTAGTTGTTTAGTAAATTTAATCCTTTCTGCTTCGGCTTTTTTTCTTTCTGTAATATCTTGAAAAGTTGCGATTGCATAAATTAGTTTACCACTACCATCAAATATTGGACTTGCTGATACTTCTACAGGAATTATTTTCTTTCCTTTACGAATTTCCATATTATCAACTCTAGCATTTTCACCTTTTAAAGCTTGAAATATTGGCTGTTGTTCATAAGGATAAAGTTTTTCTGTTCCTGCTAAATAAAGTTGATAAACTTCTGGAATTTTATCCGGACTAATTGCTGCTATTATCCCTTTACTAAAGATATTTTGTGCAGTTTGATTAGTGTAGAAAGGTTTACCATCTGCATCAACTACAAATACTCCTACTGGCAAAGTTTCTAAGAATTTTTCTAGTCTTTTTTCACTCTCATATAATTTTTGAGCTGTTTCTATTAAATATTTTTGTTTGAGGCCATCTTTTAAGCTCTGAACATGATTTAGAGTTTTATTAACTGTAATTTCTAAATCTTCTAGATCAATAGGTTTAGTTAATAAGTCAAAAGCTCCTAGATTCATAGCTTTTCTCACAAGAGTTAAATCACTATAATCAGAAATAATTATTGTTTTAAGTGTAGGATGATTAATATCATAAAGAGTAGAGAGTAAGGCAATGCCATCTATTCCTGGCATAGTAATATCAGTTAATATAATATCTATATCTGGTTCAGCTTGTAACTGTTCCAAAGCTATTAAACTATTAGGAGCAAAAATAAATTTTAAGTCTTTTTTATTGATTTTATTTCTGAACTTTTGGTTAATTATTGATTCTAAGGATGGCTTATCATCCACCACCAGTATTTTTGCTGGCATAGGTTCATATAAGGTTTAAAAATTGTATTACTAATATAGTCAAAAAAACTAAATCATATAGGTTTTAGTGTACCATGTTTTAACTGAGGCAATTACAGTAGTTTCGGAGTTAGTGAGGTACAAAGTTTTATCCTTTTATTAGATAGGCGAGATAGATTAGTCTTCAAATGTACCTCACCATTCTAAAAAGTGCTGTAATTTAACTGCTTGGGAAATATTAACAGGTTTAAAAAATAAGTATCCTTATTATTAATATACAATGTTAACTGTAGCAATTGTTGAATTTTTTGTTTTTGATCTATATATTCAGCATTTTATTCAAATTTAATAGCAATTTGAAAAAAAGAATGTTATGAACAGTTTCAAACTTTAGATGTAAAATAATTTCCTAAAATTGCTACATTGTCAAAGTTTTAAGCCTATAAAATCTTAATGCATGATTTATCTCCTTCGAGGGGTAAGTAGAAAAATCCATCTAATTGACTGATTTATAACTTCCTATATATTAAAGTGTATTGTCAATAAGCACAATTAAGCCTAGTTTATTAAGAATTTTTTTTTCTTGACAAAATGGATTTGTCTTGGAGGGTTAAGGGTTGGCCGACTTTCCCTCTTGGGGAAGTAAGGGGGGTTAACTTTTAACTGCGGTGAAACAATATAATAACCAATTACCAGAAACTTTGCTATACTTTGTTTTTCTCTTATTAAATACTATTTGTTGGGGCAAATGCTCGATACTTAGGTAGCTTTCCCTATCTAAAACCGATTATATCATAACTTACGAAGTAATTCTATCTATGGTGCATAGTTTGGTCATTATTCCAGATATGACCACTATAATTAGTGTTATTGCATAAGTCCTGTGTACATTTTGCGTCAAAATTTTTCAGATATTTGCTTCTTGTCCCTAGTAAATAGTAAACTATGCGATAAGAACTTGTTAGCTATAAATTTATGCAACTAGTTGATTGGTCAATTATTTTACTATACCTCATTTTAACTATGTGGATGGGGCTATATTTATCTCGTAAAGGAGCAAAAAGTTTAGCAGACTTTTTTGTTTCTGGGCGATCTCTTCCTTGGTGGTTAGCAGGTACAAGTATGGCCGCTACAACCTTTTCTATAGATACTCCCCTATATATTACAGGGGTTGTGGCTAATCGAGGAATAGCTGGTAATTGGGAATGGTGGATTTTCGCTGTTTCTCATGTAATTATGATTTATATTTTTGCTAGAATGTGGCGACGCTCGGAAGTTATTACTGATGCAGAATTAACTGAAATTCGTTACGGCGGAAATATGGCAGCTATTCTCCGAGGAGTCAAAGCTTTTATATTTGCTATTCCAATGAATTGTATTGCTATTGGCTATGCTATGTTAGCTATGGTTAAAGTTGTTGAAGCATTAGAAATTTGGCAAAATTTTGGTATTGATGCTAATGCCAATAATCTCAAGTTATTAAGCGTGATAGGTGTCAGTATATTTGTCCTAATTTATGCTGGTTTATCTGGTTTATGGGGAGTAGTGGCTACAGATTTTTTCCAATTTTTCCTAGCACTATTTGGGGCAATTATTGTGGCGTTTTTTGCTGTTAATAGTGTGGGTGGAATCCAAGAATTAATTAATCAAATTCCTCAAGTTATGCCAGACAAAGATATTTTATCTTTTACACCTTTAACTATTAGTGGAAATGGTAATTATTGGATTACTTTTAGCAAAACAGCGGGTGTGACTGCTAGTACATTTTTTGCTTATATTGCTATTCAATGGTGGTCTTGGCGACGGAGTGATGGAGGTGGAGAATTTGTACAAAGATTTGCTGCTGCCAAAAATGAAACAGAAGCAGAAAAAGCAGCTTGGTTATTTAACATAATGCACTATGTTATTAGAACCTGGCCTTGGATTTTAGTAGCTTTGGCTTCTATTATAATTTACCCTAATTTAGAAGACAAAGAATTGGGTTATCCCAAATTAATGATTGATTTTCTCTCTCCAGGAATTTTAGGCTTAGTTGTTGCTTCTTTAGTAGCAGCATTTATGAGTACAGTTTCTACTTCTATTAACTGGGGTGCTTCTTTTATTACTAATGATTTATATAGAAGATTTATTAAACCTGATGCTCCTCAAGCAGAATTAGTTTTGGTAGGGCGACTGTCTTCTGTATTAGTAACAGTTTTAGGAGGCACTGCTGCATTTTTTGCTAAAGATGTGGCAACAGTCTTTAGGTTAGTAATAGCTATTGGTACAGGTTCGGGATTAGTATTAATTTTACGTTGGTTTTGGTGGCGCATAAATGCAGCAGCAGAATTAACTGCTATTGTAGCTAGCTTTTTTGTGGGAATGATCACCAGTTTAGATAAAGTTTTCACATTAGATAACCCTTTCCAAATAGAAGATTTTGGTTTGCGAATTATCTTTATTACTATAACTGTTACGGTTTTATGGGTATTAGCAATGTTTGTTACACCAAAAGAATCTGATGCAACTTTAGAAGAATTTTATCGCCGATCGCTTCCTGGTGGTCCTGGTTGGGAACGGCAAAGAGCAAGGACTGGTTTAGCTCCTGCACAAAATTTGGGTAAAGATTTACAAAAAGTTTTGGCATCTATATTATTATTGTTTGGGGCATTGTTAGCGACTGGTGGTTTCCTGTTGCTCAAGCCAAATGTTGGCTGGATCTTCCTCACTATTGCTGTTTTCAGTGGAATGTGGTTACGACAACTTAATAAGTCGAAAATTTTACCTATGCCAAGACCAGGCTTAGATGATGAGGATTTGTTATAAATGACTTATCTTTGCTGGGCAGTAAAAAGTTCAAGGAAGTTCTGTGAAATTCTCCTACAGTAAATTTAACTTTAAATACTCAAAAACAACTATGCAAATTTTTCGTCAATATATTGCTCCAT
>JAKQYG010000393.1 GCA_023356515.1 Trichodesmium sp. MAG_R04
TTTATGATTTATTGAAAGGGATAATTTTTGATAATTTTTTGAATATTTTTTAAAAACCAGCGGTACATTATTTTTACCATATTTACCTTTTGTTGAGGGATATTGATTTTAAATTTGTCAAATTCCAAGACTAGTTCACGCTCTTCAGGATCTGAAATACTTTTATCAAATTCTTGACGAACGAAATCTTGCATTAGGGAAGAAAAAAAATTATATTCCTCCGGCTCCTGCTCTTGTTTATTATAGATATGAATAATACCTTTTTCCTGCAAAGTCATTAATTTTAACTTATTTGCCTCAAAATATTTATCTATATTATCAACAGAATAACGCTTTCCACTAATCTTTCCATTTGAGTTATAAATTATAATTAGCTTTAAAATATATTGTTCATATTTAGTCAACTCTCTCCATATATCCTTATATATCTGTTCGGTTTTAGTTTTAAATTTTGCCTTAAAAGTATTAATATCTATAATTGCTATATGATTGAGAAAATATATACCCTGCGTCTTGAAGTAAGATGGGATATCTGCCAGTAATTTCTAACACTTCTTCTTTTGAAATATTATCAGGCATTGAAATAAAGAAATGGCCATCGGGATTAAAAAAATAATTATCAATATCCTCCTGACTAAAAGGTTTTAAATCTACATATAGATAATGATTATACCAAGGAGAACCACCACGAGTAAGAGCTGGACCCAACTCATCTAATCTTTGGAATGCAGTAACAACTGTTGAGAAATATTGACCTCCTGTCCTATGAACTGCTAGATTACGCAACCCATTTAAAAACCTCTGCATTTCTGGAGATGTTTTCTGGCCCTTGGGATAATCTTTTGGTGTACGAAGTATTAGATGATAGTCGTCTAATAATAATAATAAAAATTTATCTTTTTCCCCAATATCTCCAAGTATCTTACGTATGTCAGTGAAACCCAACACAGGCTATATTGTTATTGGGTTTCCTTCCTCAACCCAACCTACGGTTATATTGCATATCATAAATTTTAATATTTGTCAAACGATACAAAAGTTTTCATCCGAGTAGAATACAGTAGTAACGTTCCATAAAACATCCCGACAAAGTAATATTTTATCGGCTCAAAATTTTGACACTGCAGTAATTTCAGGAAATTATTCCACAGTTTGAAAAGATTTGTAACATTTTTTTTTAAAATGGCTATAACAATACTATCTAAGTCCCATATATAATAAGTTTTGAATGAAAAATTGACAAAATTATTCCTGAATAACAATGACCAATAGTTCTGAAGAACCTCAAGCACTTCAACCTTGGATTTGTCAAGGGACCCGTAGCTCTCCCCACGAACCAATAGAAAATTGGGGAGATAAATGTATGTACCCTGGTTGTTCACAGGTTCGTAATAGTAATGGATCTTCCAGTCCTCCTATCAATAAGGAAAAAATACTAATTGGTGGAGGAGTAGTTGCTGCATTGGCACTAGGGGCAGTATTACTCAATGTAGTTAGACCTAGCCCCTCGCCTAGTCCCTCGCCTAGTGTTTCACCTAGTCCCTCGCCTAGTGTTTCAGCTAGTATTTCACCTAGTCCCTCACCTAGTGTTTTACCTAATTTTTCAACTAATCAACCTAGCTCAGATCTAAGTAGTGGAGAAGAAGTTCTCCTCGGAAGGGGTATTTCTAACAAATTTCGAGATATTGGTGTGGAAGCCTTTAGAAAAGGCAACTATGGAGATGCTATTAAATTTTTTAACAAAGCAGTCTATAATGACGGCAAAGATCCAGAAGTGCAAATTTTCCTAAACAATGCTAAAGCTCGCCTGAACGGTAATCCTATTCTACTTGCCACTGCCGTACCAATAGACAATAGAGAAGGTGCTGCCAGAGAAATGTTACGAGGAGTGGCAGATGCACAAACTCAATTCAATGATGTTGGAGGAGTAGGAAACAGGTTAGTAGAAATTATCATTGCTAATGATGGTAACGATGGACAGAAAGCTGCTACCATCGCTCAAAAACTTGCAAGCAATCAAAATATCTTAGGAGTCATTGGACACAACTCCAGTGGTACCACTAAGAAAGCATTACCTGAATATGAGAAAGCTGATTTAATAGTAATTTCCCCCACAAGTACCAGTACATCAATATTTAGTCCTGTTTTTTTTAGAACTACTCCCTCAGATGCAATTGCTGGGAAAAAATTAGCATCTCATACTTATAACAGCAAATGGAATAATCAGTTTATCGATAGTGTAGCTATTTTCTACAATCCTAGTAGTCCATATAGTCAAAGCCTTCAACAAGCTTTTGCTACCAACTTTGAGCAATTGGGAGGAAAAGTTGTAGCTTCCATTGATATGAGCGATCCTAACTTCAATCCTCAAAGACAAATAAGTGAGATTAGAGGTAAAGCAGAAGCGATCGCTTTATTCCCTAATACTAATCTTATATCTGTAGCGATGGGCATTATCAAAGCTAATACAGAAGTTGCTGGAAATAAATTCCTAATGGTAGGTGGAGATGCTCTATATACTGGAGATACCATTTTAAATGGAGGTGTAGCTGCCAATAATTTAGTTCTTGCTGTACCTTGGTTTTCTGGTGGCCAAAATTATGCTATACAAGCACAAAAGCGCTGGAAAGGCACAGTAAATTGGCGTACAGCTACTAGTTTTGATGCTACATTAGCTTTAGTTAATGCACTATCAACAAATCCTACCCGCAAATCAGTTATACAAAACTTAAGATCTACCAATCTCCCATCTAGCCAAACTTCCGGTAATCCAATTAAGTTTACTATACAAGGAGAAGTAAAGTTAGAACCTGTAATTGTTCGCATAGCCAAAGGAGTTCCCAAACGCCCTGGTGGTTCAGACTATGGCTTTGAATTAATTAGCAAGTAGGTTTTTTAGTTAAAATTATTATTCTATTTTAAACTATGGTTTTGTATACACCCCAACCACCTTGGCGTTATGCCTTATTTCAGATACCAGCCTTATTTACTGTAATATTTTTTACCCTTGCTGTGCTAACTTCTAATTTAGGTTGGTTTCCTCCCAATGTATCTGTACAGATGATGCTCGACCTCAGTAGTAGTACTTATAGGAACGCTGATTTCAAAGCTGCAGGCACTATTATGGCTGCAGAAATAGAAGCAGTTAAAGATTATGCTCAACAAAATGCTAATTCAGACAAAGCGAACTTACTATCATTATCAGGTTTTGCCGATCAAGTAATCCCAATTACAGAAAAATTTTCTAGTAATCCTACAGAAATTGAACAAGCAATAGATCAAGTTGTACAACCAAGTATTGAACAGCAAATAGGTGGGGGTACTAATTTGGATTTAGCAGTAGAAAATGGACTAAAATCCTTAAGTACTCAGAAACAACAATGTAAGGAGATGTTGGTTTTTACAGACGGTGTAATTAATTTAAAGCCCTGGTTGGTCGCCAGTGTTAAACTAAGCGGTGTACGCTTAAACTTTTTAGTTGTTGATCAACCAGTATCTACTAGTTTAGCTCAAGTAGCAAAATTAACAGGTGGAGTAGCTTTACCAGCAAGTCTTAATAATATAAAAGAGCTAGTGTCCGGTCAACTGAGAGAGAGATTTAATTCTAATAGTCGAATTGTCAACTTGTTTTTCGGTTTGGCCTTTATTTCTTTGATGTGGATGTTAGTTCTACCCATAGATAGGTTGCTACAAATATTAATACATATTCGTTTCGACTATTCTGGAAAAATTGCCTTGTTCAATGCTTTGTTTTGGACAATAGTAACTCTTTTTTGGCTAGGATTACCAATTTATCAAGGATGCTAAACTGCTAGGAAAGCAGAAATGTTAATTAAATGATACAGCAGATTTCGGGCAAATGATGAAAATAATGTAGTGCGGGTATCTTACCCCCGTGGGTGTATCTAATAACAACGGAAAGGACTGTCAATCTAAAATTTTAATTTATTAAGGAGTGATAATGTATTCACAAAACCGTTCAACTTCAGAAAAAGAATTAAAAGCAATTGTACCCACCTTAATTATAGGAATTGGTGGTACAGGATTAGAAGCAATCATGCGACTAAGAAGATTGATTACTGAATCCTATGGTAGTTTAGACAATTTCCCCATTGTGGGGTTTTTGCACATAGATACTGATGCAGAAGCAAAAACTGATGAACCATTGATGGCTGGCCCACCTCTAGAAAATTATGAAAAATACCACTCTAATGTTAATCTTCAAGAAGTAGAAACAATTGTTAATCAGCCAGAAGAATGGGATTGGTAT
>JAKQYG010000394.1 GCA_023356515.1 Trichodesmium sp. MAG_R04
TAGGAGTAGGGTTGCAGGTAAATTTATGGGAAAAGGTCAATATGCGCTTAGATTATGGAATTCCTTTGGTGGATGTGAATTCGCAAGATAAAACTGCTCAGGAAGAAGGGTTTTATTTTTCAGTTTCTGCTACTCCTTTTTCTTTTTGAGGGAGTAGATGGTATTATAATCAGACTCTATATATATAATTTATTTCTTTGAGGCTTTAATATGAAGATAATAAAATTGTTCGCTATTACCCTATTAAGTTTTTCTCTCACTGTGGGAATTAATATTTTACCTCCCACTTTAGCTCAATCTTCTACTGCTAATCTAGTGGAACAAGGAACTCAATTATTACAAAAAGGAAAGGCAGAAGCAGCATTAGAAATTTGGCAACAAGCAGAAGAACTTTATCGCCAAAATCAGAATCAAACTGGTATTATCGGCACTAAAATTAATCAAGCTCAAGCTTTAAATAGTTTAGGTTTTTATCAACGTTCCTGTAATACTGTCTTACAAGCATTTGGTAATGATTTAGAATGCGATCGCTTAACCAAAAGTGACTTAGACAATATTCTGCCAAAGTTTCAAACATCAAATACTAGCCTTGATTTTCAGGGATTACAAATTTTAGGAAATGGACTGATGGCAAGTGGTAAATTGGTGTTATCTCAACAGGTATTAGAAAAAAGTAGTCCCTTGGCATATTCTAACAATACCAAAGCTCAATTGTTCATAAATTTAGGTAATAATTTCCTTTATCAAGCCAATATTTCTAGAGAAGAAAAAGATAAAGAAGCACTTCTAATCCTAGTTGAGAGAAGTTTATCTAATTATCAAAAAGCTGCAACTATTTCTACTGAAAAAT
Organism: Trichodesmium sp. MAG_R04; assembly: GCA_023356515.1. Taxonomy (GTDB): domain Bacteria; phylum Cyanobacteriota; class Cyanobacteriia; order Cyanobacteriales; family Microcoleaceae; genus Trichodesmium. The sequence continues at coordinate 851 of JAKQYG010000394.1, forward strand.
TAGTTCAAATTCAAGGAACTATTAATAATCTTAGTTCCCTGGTCAAATTTAGCCAGTGGTCTGACCAAGTTCCTAGTAATTTGCTGCAACCTTATGTACAATTTCAGATTGATACTTTACCGGAAATAATTGAAGATTTAAATCAAATTAATCCTACTCCTGAATCTATTATAGCAACACTGAAATTATCAGACGCTTTGATCGATATTGAAAAAATAAACCCCGAGTTAAATTTAGCTGAACTTCAGACCAATCTTACTGAATTTATTCCACCTAACAAATTCTTAAATCAGGCAATTCAACAAGCAAAAGTTATTAATAATTCCCGTTTAGAAGCTTATGGAATTAGAACTCAGGCAAAATTGAGTTTGACAAAAGGAAAGCTAAAAGAGGCAGTAAAATTGACAAATAAAGCATTATCTATTACTCAAAAAGTATCTGCTTCTGATATTGCTTATCAACTCCAAGGACAATTAGGAGATATTTTAGTTGAGCAAGAAAATTATTCAGAAGCACTCTTGGCTTACAAAGCTGCTTTTAATAGCCTCCAAGTTTTAAGACGGGATTTAGTATCTTTAAATCAAGATATTCAGTTTGACTTTCGTGCTAATATTGAACCTTTTTATAGAAAATTGGTCAACTTATTGCTAAAGCCTGAAATTGGCTTCAATATACCTAGTGTGGCAAATCTTAAAGATGCTGTTGAAGTAATTGAAGCTCTACAATTGGCAGAATTGGATAACTTTTTCCAAGATGCTTGTATTAGTGCCAAGGATATTAATATTGATGAAATTGATCAGAATGCAGCTATTATTTATCCGATCCTATTAGAGAATAAATTGAGTGTTATTGTTAAGTTGCCAGGTACTGATAATTTTCGTTATAATACTGTGAGCGAGAGTGACTTGAAAGCCATATTTAACAACAACCTATCCCACAGCGAGAGTGACTTGACAAGCGCATTTAACGACAAAATTAGCCAACTCAGGAATGATATTACAGTAAATCCTCGACAACCAACACTTGAACAAGTAAAGTCCAACTCAAATCAACTTTATCAGTTGTTAATCAAACCTTTTGAAGTAGACTTGGAAACAAATCTAGAACACGATACAAGTAAAATCAAAACCATAGTTTTTATCTTGGATGGGGCACTTAGAAATATTCCCATGTCTGTTTTATATGATAGCGAGCGGGAACGATATCTAGTGGAGCGGTATGCGATCGCTGTTACTCCCGGTTTGCAATTGATTGATCCAAAACCCTTATTAAAAGAGCAATTACTAGTATTAACTGCTGGAACATATAAACAAGCACCAAGTTATATAAAAAAAGGCTATAGTTATTTACCTAATATTAAACAGGAACTAGAGTCAATAGCATTGATGCTACCACAATCTGAGCAATTAGTAGATGAAAAATTCACAGAAATTAATATTCAAGACAAAATTAATGCTGAGTTTTTTAGCATTGTCCATATTGCAACTCATGGAAAATTTAGTTCTAATCCTGATCAGACTTTCATTTTAGCATGGGATAAACCTATTAATGTTAGAAATTTCGATCAACTGCTCCAGGGTGAAAATTTACAGCGTTCTGATCAAGCTATAGAATTATTAATTTTAAGTGCTTGTCAGACAGCATATGGAGATGAACGAGCAGCATTAGGTTTAGCTGGAGTTGCAGTGCGCGCAGGTGCTCGTAGTGTTTTAGGGAGTTTATGGAGGGTAAATGATACCTCTACAGCAGAATTAATGAAACAATTTTATCAACAATTATTGCAGTCTAAAAGTTCACAACTGAGAAAAGCAGAAGCACTACGTCAAGTTCAAATTAAATTTATCAAAGGAGAAATTGAACCAAATTCAAATTACAACATACCTTATTATTGGTCACCATTTATTATTGTTGGTAATTGGTTATAGTAATACAGGGAACAGGTGAGACACCAAAATAAAAGATAAATATCAGAGAAGCAAAACTATTATTAAATCTAGGACTTACTCAAAGGTACTATATATAGAGCCTTGGTGCGTTACGAAGTCCGCTTTTTATGTCGCGAAGCGTTAGCTCAGCTTTGCGTCAGCAAAACACACCCTGCCAATAGCGTTTATGCGTAAGTCCTAAATTATTTATGTATTTTTATTATGCTACATTATGAAGTGGAGAATGTGGGATATAAGATTTTGGTGGTAGTTAGAACTCAGGAGTCATAATTTCAAAGGTTTTCAGTCTTTAGGTAATGGAGGCAAAAGAAGGAAGCCAGGAAAGTCAGTGAGTTATAGAAAGGATAAGGATGAGAATGTTGAGTACAAATACTCTAGATAGGAGATGGTTCAGGATGTTATTTTAGGGAATGTGATGAGTAGTTTTTCTAGCACACTAGTAGCTAAAAGTGAATTTGAGCTTTGTCAAGTAAGAACTAATATTACTCGCAGCAAAAAGTTGAGCTTTCTAAAATTCAGAATTGAGCAGTTGTGACATGTAGATGTTACACAACTTAATTGATGTTACATAACTAAACGATATTTATATTTGAGTAGTTTCAGCGATGAAGTTGAGAATGAAATATCAAGGGTTTCGGATATAGGGTACGTAACATCAGTCTATAATTAAAGAAAAATAGGAAATATTATGACACAAGATTTAAGACCAATACCTTACAACAAACATCAAAGAACAACAAGAAACACGGATACCACTGGATGGTATTTCAAAGAGGAACATACTATTGCCATTAGGGGCAATGAGACGGTTTATATTCCTTTTCGAGAGGAGTGTACTATTGCCATTAAGGACAATACATCAACAAAAACACAAGATGAAAAAGGCCAAAGAGAGCAGAGGGAAGAACTGGCAACAAAAATACCGACAAAGGATATCAGACCAATACCTGATAAACAATATCAAACAAGAGCCATAAACACGAATACCATAAAGGAGCGTACTATTACCATTAGGGACAATACACCAACAAAAATACAGACAAAAGACCAAAGAAAGGAAGAACTAACTAACGAGAGTGGGTTAGTCTTTCAAAGTTACAGAAGTAAGAAAAAGGTAAATAGAGTAAATAGAAACGATCAAGGACTAAGTGTGAGAGATGACTAGATAGATGTTATGAGATGATTGGGGATGGTCGTTTATCTAAAGACAAAATCTCAAAAATTCTTTTCTTCGGCGGTCTATTAACTAAGAGAAATTGACTAACTATCCTTGCTAGTTTTTCTTTCTATGCATACTATCAAACAAAATACGAATCGATGGCCATAGTCTTGAAATAAAGAGGATTTTCTGCAAAAAACCACTACATTATTAGCTAAAACTTATCAACATATTCTCGTAGAGGACTTAAACGTATTTAGGCTAGATGGCTAACCATAAATTATCCGATGCCTTATCTA
>JAKQYG010000395.1 GCA_023356515.1 Trichodesmium sp. MAG_R04
TTTAATGATAACCCAGTTGATGTAGCAAAAAGGTGGGTAGACGAAGGAGCAACTAAGCTACATCAACTGGGTTATCATTAAAAATTTGTGTTTGCTCATAATCTCCTTGATACAACCTTACACAACGTCCACCTAATATGTCAATTGCGGGAATTATATTCATATATTCTATATTTTGTAAACAAAAATATAAACTTTATTAAGAAAAGTTTTCATTTCAATAAACCACAAGGAGCGAATGGCTATTTCACTCTGCAATGTATTTATGTAGTATTCCGTAATTAGAAAAGTGCTGTAATGTTAATTTGCTCAGGAAATAATAAAGTTAATTAGCAGGCATTAAAATAATTACTGTACGCTGATTTATATCACTAGCAGGATCGCTATCAGGGAGTGGTTGAGGATAACCCACTCCTTGGCCAAGCATTTTATATGGTAAATTTTGCCCTTTTAAATATTTGACCACGACATTTGCTCGGTCTTGGGAAATTGTTTGATTTAACTGAGCATCTCCAACCCTAGATGTATGACCTTCAACTTTAATAGCAACTTTATTAGGATCGTATTCCTTAATTTCTGATATGAAACTATTTATAGTTTGCTTTGCTGGGGAAGATAATTCAACTTCATTTATATCAAATTTTATTTGACCTAAAGTTTTTGGTTCAGTCAAATATTGTCCTTGTAACTCAGATGTTGTCGCTGTATCTATTTTAGCAATGGCAGTCTCAAGTTTTGGTTGTGATGTAGCAGTTGATTCTAGAGTGTCAGTAGTAATTTCTGTCGCACCGGTAGTAGGTTGTTCGATAGAGGTTGTTGTCTCTGTCGTACTGATAGTAGGTTGTTCGATAGAGGTTGTTGTTTCTGTCGTACCGGTAGTAGGTTGTTCGATAGAGTTTGTTGTTTCTATGTTTACCTCTGACTGTTTATCTGTTGTTGTAGAGTTTACGGTTGTCTCGGTATCTTCTGTTTCTACAGTTGTAGTTGTAGCCACCTCAGTTTCTACTACTTCTGTTACTGGAATTTCTTCTATTTGAGAATCTAGATTTTCAGTTAATTGAACATCAATAGTGGGACGTTCAAAAGCATTAGGATGAGCAAAAGCCCAAGCACCAATAATCAGAAAGCCCATACACCCTGCTAAAATTCTAGGGCCTAAAACTTGTTGGCCATCTATTTTTTTTTCTACGCTCATATCTAAAATATAGCTCCAAGTTAGATTGATATTATTACTTTTGTTAAGCTAATTTTACGATCAGATGATCTAAAATTTAGAAGTTACGCATTGACAGAAAAACCTAAATGTAATGCAATAGAATTATGACTTTTTAACCTACAATACACTCCCCACGTCAAAACTTAGAGTATATCAAACTAGCGACTGAAAGCATTGCCTAATAATAGCTCTGAAGTTTGTAATATTAAATACATAATTACATAGACTATTGATAATTATTAATTTAAGAATAGAGGCTGTAATCCACATTCTTCGCTAAAAATGCCTTTGTAGTATATTATTAGTGCGGAATATGGCTTTTATAGCAGTCGAAGTCTAGTACTACGGGTAAGTAAGAAGTCAGAAGTAATCTCTGAATGAATTTCAGCATTTAGTAATGTCCTAACCTTTGCCTAGACTTCCATAATACATTTAGCCAATCTTTCATAGGTGATCACCTATGAAAGATAACTGTTAAACTAAAATTGTTAATGGCTAGAATGCACTATCTTGCTTGATGCACATTAATTAAAATTTGTCAATGGGCAAGTCATATAATTAACCAACTGTGTAAGCGATACTAAGTCCCCAGAAAAGGAGAAAGACTATACCACCTAAAATAAGAATCGCAGAAATAGCGATCACCCTGGGAGTATCTGCTCCCTCAAATTTCATTATCCCACGGTCGAGGTCTGACATGGTATTTGCCTCCTAAATTCTACTTTCTATTTTAGCTGAAAATTTCTAGAAATATTTTTATCATAGGAAATTAATAAATCCGGAAACTCACTCAGAAGAACCCTCCAAAAATTGATAAATTGCTTCTATCCGACATTCCACAATTCAATCTGTAATATGAAAGTTAGTATAAAATGCGTAAATTACTATTAAACCGTTAATTTTTATTAGTCAAGACTTACGCAACGGCACTAATTGTAGTGGCAATATCTTTGAAGTTACAACTTTCTGCTCCATATCTCCATATATAGCGGTAATGCGTAAGTCCTATTAGTGTTGGCCACTTAGAATTCTTATTACTTTATGACCTTGCTGTACGCGAATGTAGCTTCTTTCATTTAACTTCAAGTACCTCGTGATGTCAAACATAGTTACATAATTTCATAATTAAACTAAGCTGTGTAATTGCTGAAAATTTTGTAGTGTGGGCATCTGGCCTGCATGGGTGACTCAAAGAGCTGTAAATATGCTATATTCAAAGATTATTGCTTATAAAAATCTATAACTAAGAATGTCTACAAAACCTACCATTGCATTTACTCATCTAGGATGTGAAAAAAACCGCATTGATACTGAACATATAATCGGTTTACTTGCACAAGCAGGTTATGAAGTAGATTCTAATGAAGAATTAGCAGATTATGTTGTTGTCAACACCTGTAGTTTTATCCAAGCTGCTAGAGAAGAGTCTGTCAGAACTTTGGTAGAATTAGCGGAAGCCAATAAAAAAATAGTCATTGCAGGTTGTATGGCGCAACACTTCCCAGAAGAATTACTTGCCGAGTTGCCAGAAGCAATAGCACTGGTGGGTACTGGTGATTATCATAAAATAGTAGATGTAATGCAACGGGTAGAAAAAGGCGATCGCGTGAAAGAAGTTACTGCCGAACCCACTTACATTGCTGACGAAACTACTCCCCGTTACCGTACAACATCTGAAGGCGTTGCTTATGTGCGAATTGCCGAAGGATGTAATTATCGTTGTGCTTTCTGTATAATTCCTTATCTCCGGGGAAATCAGCGTTCGCGCACCATAGAATCTATTGTCATCGAAGCTCAACAACTGGCAGACCAGGGTGTAAAAGAAATCATCCTCATCTCTCAAATAACGACTAACTATGGAGTTGATATTTACGGTCAACCTAGACTAGCCGAACTGCTCCAGGCCCTAGGAAAAGTTGATATACCTTGGATTAGAATACACTATGCCTATCCCACTGGTTTAACACCCAAAGTCATAAGCGCTATCCAAGAAACTCCGAATGTTTTACCTTATCTGGATTTACCTCTGCAACATTCTCATCCAGAAGTTCTCAGAGCGATGAATAGACCTTGGCAAAGTCAGGTTAATGATGATATAATTAATAGAATAAAAATGGCCATGCCTAATGCTGTATTACGGACAACTTTTATAGTGGGTTTCCCTGGTGAAACTGAAGAACATCATTTACATTTAGTGGAATTTGTCAAGCGCCACGAGTTTGACCATGTAGGAGTCTTTACTTTTTCTCCAGAAGAGAGAACTCCTGCTTATAGTTTGCCTAACCAGTTGCCTCAAGCAGTGATGGATACTCGCCGCAAAGAAATTATGGAAGTCCAGCAGTCCATATCTTGGGAACAGAATCAAAAATCAGTGGGGCAATTAGTTGATGTATTGATTGAACAAGAAAATCCTCAAACAAGAGAGTTAATTGGTAGATCGGCACGGTTTTCTCCAGAAGTAGATGGACTCGTTTATGCTCAAGGGGAAGCTAGGTTAGGATCTATTGTGCAAGTAATGATTACAGATGCTGATATTTACGATTTGTATGGTTGTTTGACATACTCTCCGGCCTAAATAACTAGCTCAAAGATTATCCTGAAACTAGGATTCTTGATTTATTAACTGGAGAGAACAAAGTTCTCCTAAAAAATTATTTGCTTTAAAGACTAAAAGTATTACAGAAACTGCCTTACAGCACTTATATTTTAATCTTTAGAGTTTCTCGCATTAAACTCGCTGTAAGCCTTAGCTAACAATAGTTATTGGAATAACTTTGTACTGTCCAGTTATTAAGTCTGCTTAAATTAAATACACTTTCGTTATTGAATCCAGAAATAGTAATATTCCCTGGGTAAAAACATCTCAATTTTTTCTAATATCATGTCCGGTAGCATCGTTTGTGATCAAATTAAGTCATAACTGGAATAAACCTTTCTGCATAAGTGCTTCCTGCCCTATGCCACCATCAACCACGGTCAATTGTTCAGGCGGATATGATCTAATAGGTTAAGAATGTCAGGTTTTGAG
>JAKQYG010000396.1 GCA_023356515.1 Trichodesmium sp. MAG_R04
CAGAGAATGGGAATTGAAGCAATGTTTAAAGACTATAAAACTGGTGGTTACAATTCTTGTATCAGCTAAGGCTAATGAAATAAGATTAAATAATTTAATTTTATTAATAGCTATTTCATATACAATTAGTTCTTTTTAAGGACAAAAAGTTAAGAACAAAGGGGTTCAAGAATATATATCAAGAACTAATGAAAAAGGTAGAAAAGAAAGAAGACACAGTATTTTTTTTGTAGGATTATCTATGATTTATTGGGCAATAAATGATGATTTCCATTAGGGAATTAGTAGAAAATTTAATGAGCCTTAATCCTCATAAATTACTATATTATCAAAGGGGACTGAAAGCAATGAATAAAGTGGTTAATTAGACTATAATTTTTGATTAACAATAAATTAATTTATGTGAGGAGTTTAATAATATTATATTCTCATACAGCTTGAATAATTATTCAACTGAGATGGTGGATAAGAGTAAATTGGCGATCGCTACCTCCCAAATTTAAAATCCCATTCTTTTTAAATTGAATTATTATTCAACTTATTGTCTCAAATGATTACTATATCTACCATTAAGCTTACTTGTCACCCCGTGAGTTATACACTACTATTTAATCGTCGATTATTTTGCCTTCTACCTGTTTTATCTCAAGTTTTTTATTATTAGAGTAGATAGTATTTTTGACAACTTGGAGGAAAAAACTTCAATAATTCTAAACACTCTGGAGTCAGATTAGATATACTCTAATCAATAAATAAATCGACTGAAAACATTGAAATACTCAACGTAATGTTGGTCTATTAGTAGGACGGCCTAATTTATTTTTTACAGTAGATTTAGTCCGTTTTATAGTTTGACGAAGTTGGCGTTGAACATTACTATAAACCAATAAACATAAACCCATAATTAACCCCAAAGCTTCGATTCTACGAGGGAATTTTAACTGATGACTGAACCTCTGCCTGGATATACTTTACCTGTGTTTGCTTGTGCTGCTGCTGTAGCTGCTCTCCGTTGGGTAAGCCAAAATATTTCCTCTTTATCTACTGTATCAATTAATTTGATAGAACCAACAGAAATTGTTGATATCCCTATTGAACAAGTAGCTTTACTGAAAAATAATACTGCCTTAGCTATTACTCGTTCTAATCCCGGTAATAATCTCGATCTAACTCGCAATACTCCTATTTGGGCCATGGTAGAATTGGTCACAGTTCCCCAAACTGACGCTTCAGAAAAAATTGTGATTATAGGTGGAGAAGGAATAGGACATAATATTCATTCTGGGGAAGCAGCTATATATAGTTATGCGCGACGACTGCTCCAAGAAAATCTTCAACCCTTGCTCAGGCAAAATGAACAAATCAAAGTCAATATAATTCTACCAGAAGGTCGTCAATTAGCAACTCGGACTTCTAATTCTGCCTTTGGTATAGTTGAAGGTCTTTCTTTGTTAGGTACTACGGGGGTTTCTCAACCTTTGAGTGTACCTGGACAACTTGAAGCTTATCAAGAAGAACTACAACAAAAGGCAGCGCAGTTTAATAGTTTGGTCTTTTGTGTAGGGGAAAATGGTTTAGAGATAGCAAGGAAAATAGGTATTCCCCCACAGCAGATGGTCAAAACAGCTAACTGGTTAGGCCCAATGTTAGTTGCTGCTGCCATTGCTGAAGTTGAGTCTATTTTGTTGTTAGGCTATCATGGCAAATTAATTAAATTAGCTGGTGGAATTTTTCATACTCATCACCATCTAGCTGACGGACGATTAGAAATTTTAACAGCTCACTGTGCAAATATAGGTTTGCCTACTTCTGTAACACAAGCAATTTTTGCTTGTAATACTGCCGAGAATGCTTTGGAACTGCTGCGAAATTTAGATATAAATGACGAAAATGACTTGGTGGGTAGGGTTTATGGAGCGATCGCCTCTAAAATTGACCAACGTTGCCAAGGTTATATTTTTAATCATAGTCAAAAACAAGTCCAAGTAGGAACCATATTATTTGACCGCGATCGAAAAATTTTCCTCAAAACTGAAGTTGCAGATAAAGTTTCTTCCAACATTTGTTATTCTATAAAAAATATCCTGAGAACTAAAGAGTAAAAAATTAAAACAGTCGAATTTAAGTTATCTGGATTAACCAATAATAATTCTACGGCTAAAATTACTATTTTCTCGACTCAGAATAAATTACTTGAGTTATATTAGTTGTTAACTATAGAGTGATAAATAGCTAGTATATAAACCTTTGTAGAAAGAAAAATTTTCTTTCTTACAACTATTTATTTATTTATTAGCTTGGCTGATATGGCAGTACAAAAAGACGTTAGGACACTTTTTAACTTCTTTCATGTCCTAAAAAAACATTGTTCAGGAATCTAAAAATGCCCTAACCTTAGCACGTAGCGCTATAACTCAGAAAATAATTACTACTAACTAAGGAAAATTAACCCCATAAGTCTAATATAACAATATATTAACCATGACTTTAACCACATACACAGATACAAGTTCAGATTCTATCGCTAAGTTTAACCGTCAAATGATAGTGATTCTTGACTTTGGTTCTCAATATTCAGAACTTATTGCCCGCCGAATTCGAGAAACTCAAGTATATTCGGAGGTTATTTCCTACCGCACGACTGCAGCCAAACTGGCAACTCTAAATCCCAAGGGAATCATTCTTTCTGGGGGACCTAATTCTGTTTACGATAAAAGGGCACCTCATTGCGATCCCGAAATTTGGAATTTGGGAATACCCATTTTGGGTGTGTGCTACGGTATGCAGTTAATGGTACAACAACTTGGTGGAGAGGTTAAATATGCTCAGTTAGCTGAATATGGTAAAGCATCTCTATTAATAAATGATTCTAGAAATTTGCTCACTCACTTAGAAGAAGGGACAACTATGTGGATGAGTCATGGAGATTCTGTGACAAAAATGCCTCCTGGTTTTGAATTATTAGCTCATACATATAATACTCCCTGTGCAGCGATCGCTAACCATGAGAAAAAGCTCTACGGTACTCAATTTCACCCGGAGGTAGTCCACTCTATTGAGGGTCAAACATTAATTCAGAATTTTGTCTACCATATATGCAAGTGTAAACCAACTTGGACGACAGAAGTTTTTATAGAAGAAGTAATTCGAGAAATTAGAGCTAAAGTAGGAGATAAACGAGTATTATTAGCACTGTCTGGAGGAGTTGATTCTTCAACCTTGGCATTTTTACTCCATCAGGCGATCGGGGATCAATTAACTTGTATGTTTATTGATCAAGGGTTTATGCGGAAGTATGAACCGGAAAACTTGGTAAAAATATTTCACGAATCTTTTCATATATCAGTTGAATATGTGAATGCTCGCGATCGCTTTTTAGCTAAACTCAAAGGAGTAACCGATCCAGAACAAAAACGAAAATTGATTGGCCATGAATTTATTACAGTCTTTGAAGAAGAGTCAAAACGTTTAGGACCTTTTGATTATCTTGCTCAAGGTACTCTTTATCCAGATGTGATTGAATCTGCTGATACTAATGTTGACCCCAAAACCGGGGAGCGAGTAGCAGTGAAAATTAAGAGTCATCATAATGTTGGTGGTTTGCCGAAAGATTTGAGATTTAAATTAGTCGAACCTCTACGCAAACTATTTAAGGATGAAGTCAGAAATGTTGGTCGTTCTATTGGTTTACCAGAAGAAATTGTGCGACGACATCCTTTTCCTGGACCAGGATTAGCAATTCGGATTCTAGGAGAAGTTACAAACAAACGTTTAAAAATATTACGGGATGCTGACTTTGTTGTACGAGATGAAATTCAACAGCAAGGTATGTATCATAATTTTTGGCAAGCGTTTGCTGTGTTGTTGCCTATTCGCAGTGTAGGGGTAATGGGAGATCAACGTACTTATGCTTACCCTATTGTTTTACGGTTTGTTTCTAGTGAAGATGGGATGACTGCTGACTGGTTTCGTGTACCTTATGGTTTGTTAGAAAGTATATCGAACCGCATTGTGAATGAGGTCAAAGGTGTGAATCGAGTAGTTTATGATATTACTTCTAAACCTCCTGGTACTATTGAGTGGGAATAATCTCACGGGGTGACAAGTAAGCTTAATGGTAGATATAGTAATCATTTGAGACAATAAGTTGAATAATAATTCAACTTTAAAAGAATGGGATTTTGAGTTTGGGAGGTAGCGATCGCCAATTTACTCTTATCCACCATCT
>JAKQYG010000397.1 GCA_023356515.1 Trichodesmium sp. MAG_R04
CAGATTTTCTAAAAAGAAATAATACAGAAATACAAGAAATTAATAGAATTGTGGTCTGTACTGGTCCCGGAAATTTCAACGGGATTAGGGCATCAATATCTGCTATGAAGGGTATTTGCTGTTCTTTACCTATTGAAATTATAGGTATAAATAAGTTTCAAGCGCTATCAAAAATATATAAGTCCGCTTTAATTTCCCTCAAATATAGAGGGAATAAAATATACTGGTGCATATTAAAAGATGAAGAGCTTATTTTTATGTCCTCTTCAGAAATAGAGGATATTAAAACCTCCGATGATCACTCTGATTTAGTAGTTGTTGGATATAAAGCAGAAGAAATAGCAACAAGTATTAAAGTAAGAAAATTTATCGCACGAAACGAGGTGTCTATTCGAGATTTACTTAATTTCTCAAGAAAAGTAGTAAGTTCCAGAAAATTTTTGCCAAAGCCTTTATACATATCACCGGGTCAGTCTTTATTCTCTAAATATAAAGGACCGAAAATACTCGATAAACCATTAGATGTCTGTTGAGGAATATTTTAATCTCTATAAGAAGTGTGTAGACATTGGGTCAATTCAGTTCTCTTTGGAAGATTTTAAACGATTTCAGAAGTCTAGAAATATCAAGATCGAAAAGGAAAAAAATTGTATAGCTATACTAAGTCTCACTGATCGCGAGGTAGAGATATACTTTATTGGCGTTGCAGAAAGTCTCAGAGGAAGGGGATTAGGGAAAAAGTTCTTAAAGAATATCATAAACTTTTCCAAATATTATGGAGCAGACTTTATAACTCTTGAAGTAGGAATTAATAACATCCCAGCAAAAAATATGTATTCCTCGTTTAATTTTATAGAATGCGGCATTCGAAAAAACTATTACAGAAATAGTTCAGGTAGTCGAGAAGATGCAATAATAATGAAGCTTAATTTAAATTAACCTTCTTTGCTGTAGGGGACGCCTATGGCTCCTGGTGCCCTTGCTTTTCCGATAAAGCCTGCTAGCAAAACTACAGTGAGAACATATGGTAATGCCTGCATTACTTGCACTGGAACTTCTCCAATCCATATTAACTCGACCCCCTCCAGCCTTACCCCTAATGCCTCTAAAAATCCGAATAAAAGGCACGCAAATAGAGTTGGAATTGGGTTCCATTTACCAAATATCATTGCTGCTAAAGCGATATAACCTTTACCAGCAGACATCTCTCTTCCAAATCCCGCACCATGAGCAATTGATAAATAAGCTCCTGCAAGTCCGCATAACATTCCAGCGATTAAAATAGATTGATATCGCATTTTTATTACCGAAATTCCAGCAGTATCAACTGCTTCAGGTTTCTCCCCCACAGCCCTTAGTCGAAGACCAAACCTAGTTTTAAAAATTACATAGTAAGTGAAAAAAACAGCTAAAACTGAAAGATAAACTAGAATATTATGGCCTGAAATTACTTCAACAAATAATTCTCCAAAGACTGGAACAAAACTCAACTGATCCAGAAAAGGAAAATCAATAGGCATAAATCGTTGTTCTGATGCTAAAGGCGGCGTTTGACCACCTCTAGAAAATAGAGCTATCCCTAAAGTTATTGTCAAGCCTGATGCCAAAATATTTATAGCCAAACCACTTATAACTTGGTCTCCCTTATTTGTAATACAGGCGAACCCATGGATTAAAGACGCACTACATGACGCTAAAATAGCAGCAAATAATCCAAAAATTGGAGACCCTGTCAGGAATGTCGCTGTTGCAGCTACAAAAGCAGATAGCAGCATCTTACCCTCTAATCCAATATCTATGATACCGCTTCTCTCAGAAAAAATACCGGCCATCGCACAAAATATTAGTGGTGTTGCAATCCTAATAGTTGAGTCAAGTAAGGAGATTATAATTTGAAAACTTTCAAGCATTATTATAATTACCATAATACTTGATGTAAATTCTCTCCACCAAAGGGTTTAACATATAAGCTAGCGCTCCAGAAAAAAGTATTATCAAACCTTGAATGAGCAAGACCATTTCCCTGGTTATCGATGAAAACTCGAAGTCTAATTCCGTTCCACCTTGGTATAAAGCTCCAAATAAAAGACTAGCCAGAAATATACCAACAGGATGATTTCTTCCCATCAAGGCAACTGCTATACCAGTAAAGCCATATCCCGCCGTAAAACCCAAAAGCAGTTTATTGTGAACTCCTAAAAGTTCATTAATTGCAACCAGACCAGCAAGACCCCCAGAAATAGCCATAACAATTATGATTGTAGATGATACTTTAATGCCAGCGTATATGGCTGCTGTTTCCGAGTGACCAAGAGACCTCACTTCATAACCAAACTTCGTTCTCCACACTAAAAACCAAAAACCAACCGAGACAGTTAAAGCGACTATAAAAGAGAGATTTAAGGGGGACATTGCCATTTCTAATCCCAGATATTTCGCCAATATATGTATTTGCACTAACCCCACACCTGATGCAAAGTCTCTTGTCTCGGGAGACATCTGTCCAGGTTCTATTATTACATTAACCAATAAATACACCATCAGTGCTGCTGCTATAAAGTTGAACATAATTGTTGTTATCACAATATGACTACCTCTTTTCGCCTGAAGATATCCTGGAATTATACCCCAAATTGCCCCAAAAATTACTGATCCCAAAATAGCTAATATCGTAACTAGGAAACCCACAACATGCTGATCAAAAATCAAACATACTAGACCCACCCCAAGTCCACCTACATATGCCTGTCCTTCCCCACCGATATTGAAGAGCCGAGCGTGGAATGCCAGAGCAACTGCTAGTCCAGTAAAAATAAAATTTGTTGTATAATAGAGCGTGTACCCTATAGCCCCTGGGTAATAGAAAGCACCTTTTATCATGACAAAGATTGCTCTAAACGGATTCTCTCCAATAAAAAAAATGAATAATCCAGACACACAAAAAGCCAAGAACAAATTCATCAGTGGTATCACGCCTACCGAGAGCCATTTAGGAATAATATTACTATCACTCATTCTAACCTCTTAAACCTGTTCGAGACCTGACATCATTTTTCCAAGGTCTAACTCAGTTGCATTTGAGCTATTAGTTTCTCCAACGATAGTGCCTTGGTTCATCACTACGATTCTATCAGATAAAGACATGATTTCGTCCAGTTCAACTGAAACAAGCAAGATAGCTGTACCTTTACTTTTTAACTTCATTAAATCTTCATATATTCTTTCAATTGCTCCTATATCAACTCCTCTAGTCGGTTGGCCAACTAAAAGGATATTGGGATTGCTTTCTATCTCTCTTGCAAGTACCAACTTTTGCTGATTTCCACCAGATAACTTTCCTGAAGAAATTGAAGAGCTTCTAGGTCTTACATCAAAATTTTCAACAAGGTCATCCACAAAATTTAATATTTTCCTTTTATCCATCAAAAAGCCACTAGAATAATCCTCATTCCGGTGGTAACCCAATATGCTATTTTCATAATTATGAAATGGTAATACCAAACCTCGTTTGTGCCTATCCTCAGGCACATGAGCAACGCCAAACTCTCTTGCTTTTTTTGAATTCCAATCTTGAAATGGCAAAATTGTTTTATCATTAACAGTAATTTGCCCTCTCTGAAGGGTTTCTATACCCGAAAGAATATCTAAAAGTTCCGATTGTCCATTACCAGCTACTCCTGCAATTCCTAATATTTCTCCTTCCTTTAAATCGAATGAAATATTTTTAAGCACAAGGACACCATCTTTGCTTTCGTGGCTCACGTTTTTTACTTCAAGAACTGGTTTCCCTACCTTTAAAGTAGGCTTTTTAATTGATAATAACACCTTTCTGCCAACCATATTTTCAGCCAATTCTTCAGGTGATGTTTTTTCTGTAGAAAAATCGGCGACAACCTTTCCCCCTCGCATCACTGATACCGTATCAGTAATACTCATGATCTCTTTAAGTTTATGTGTTATTAAAATTATGGTAACTCCCTGTTCCCTTAACGATCTGAGAATATCGAATAAACCAATAGTTTCTTGCGGAGTTAGAACACCCGTTGGTTCATCTAAAATTAGAATTTTAGCTCCTCTATTGAGAGCTTTTAGTATTTCTACCCGCTGCTGCATTCCGACCGGGGTATCTGAAATTATCGCTTCAAAGTCAACATCAAGACCATAATTATTTGATAAACCTTTCAATCTATCAAGAACCACCTCCTCCCCGCTTCTCAAAA
>JAKQYG010000398.1 GCA_023356515.1 Trichodesmium sp. MAG_R04
ATCTCGACTCACACCGCATTTACTGCGCAACTCCATTAAAGGAACTTGACGCCCATAATATTTCAGAATAATACCCAAGGATGCGGCGCCACATTCAGTAGCTTCTCTTTGTAAAAAAGGTTTAGTTTTTACTCTCATTTTTTTTGCTGATGTTCAATAATACTTGATAGACAAGGATTTGACTAGGACTAGTATTGCACACTATTGTATCAAAAACATATAAGCTTATTGAGAATGGGGTTGCGATCGCAAATCAACTCCAACTCCCCATCAGAGTTGATTATTTATTCATTAGAGTAAATGTGTGAAAAAGTTAAATAATATCAGTACATAAAACTATACAAATATCAAAATTAGCCAATGACTTTCAGCTACCAATAAAATCTTAAAGTAAGTGAAGAGATGTACTAAAGATTTTTAACTATCAAGGCATTAAGTTTATCTATATTATCTATATTGAAGTGATGTTGTTTGCTACTTTAGTTGAACTATTGTTGAAGACAAAGTAGGGGTAATTAATTTTGCCAAGGTTTACAAGGCGAGTGTTCAAACCCTACTCATTTCCACATAGAAAGTTGCCCACTTATGGGCAAAGATTTAAACCCTATTTTATGGTAAAATCTCAGTAACAGTCTCATAAAAATTAGTTTCTGGTGGTTTGGTAAATAGATGTGACATTTCTGCCAATGCTGCTTTATAAGCATCAGTTTCATTAGCATCCATATCTTCAACTCCTTCCCAAAAAATTACAGCAATACCTTTATCTGTTCCTGGCAACTGTAATAAATAAGCACCTTTAAAACCTTTATTATAAGTAGTAACTGCCTTTTCATATAGTTCTTTTGCTTCTTGAAACTTTCCAGGTTTAAATTCTCCTATAGCAACATAAGCATATTTGTGCTTCAAAAAATCCATAAAATCTGACATTTTTCTTCCAATATATAAGTTTTAAATTTGAAATTAAATTTTTGGCTGTATTAGGAATTACAGCTAATTCTACCTTAGTGAGGTATACTTATCCCAGGGCGCTGGGAATATTTAAAGTTGCTTTCTTTAATTATCTCATATCTACCACATCTAAACTTTGTGCTCTAAACTCTGACATATTCTCAGATAAAGATTTCCAGAAAGGATTATTTTTTCCTAAGCGAGTTGTATTCATAGCATCATGGGCATTTCCTCTTAATTCTTGATAATATTGATCGTCCATAAAATTAATATTTAAGCTTGAACTTGATACCAGCCTGCGGAATTTTTCTTGAGTATAATCTTTACCATTAATTAATGCTCCTCTCGGATTAGAAACCAATAATTCTCCATTAATTACCACCGAATTAACCATATTTGGCCACCAAGAATAACCACTATATCCAAACATAGCTGGCACTTGAATTATTTGGTCATTGCTCAGATTAAATTCCTGTTTTAACTTCTCAATTAATGGGTTTAATTTTTCCCTTTGTAAATAGAGATTATGCTGAATTAACTTTTCATTGTTTAGCCCTGCCCGCACTGTTGTTTGAGTACTTAAACCACGATTTATAGCCGCTCTACCATAGCTTTCTTCACTTAGTTTTTCTAATAATTTAACCCCCGCTTCTGGACTTACAATTAACATTAAAGGTTTGCCAAATTTACTAGGAATAAAACTCAGAATTTCATCCACATGACGCATCATTAACCAAGAAGTATCAATATCCACTGGCGGACCCTGAATTTTTTGTGCTTTGACAAACTCAATAATATCAGGATTCATGCCCACTTTACCTGCTTTACCATAATAAACTCTTCCCATAGGATATCCTGGTAAAGGTGGTGTCACTTCTAGATTTCCATAAGCATCTGCCCACCTATTAAGAGGATCGAGTTGTCTGGGTTTACCAACTTCAAACAAACCAAAATTTTCTTTCAGGAGACTCATAGCATAACGATCATTTTCTCGTGGGCGGTTAGCTTTAAGTACCACATTCATATTGTGCATTTTACCTTCACTGGGAAACTGCACATAACCTATTTCTTGAGTATCTTGCATCCAGGTAGTGCCACCAGGATTGATTTTAGCTGTCACACCTGTTTTTTCAATAATTTCGATAATTTTATTGATGAATTCTCGATTTGCAAAACCTCGATCACTAACATGAAGTTCTTTCACTGAGGCAGTATTAGGAGACATCAACCAAGGAACTACACCTATTTGAACAGTATCAGAAGCAATTTGTCTACCATTTTTTTCAGCGATCGCTTTCAAGTTAACTACTCCTTGCCAGTTGCGGTCAGCAAATTGTTTAGCTTCTACACCTAGTATGATTTTGGCTCTGGGTATTAAGGCTTCAGTACCAGAAATATCTACTGGTTGCCATCCAGATTCTGTTTTTTGGAAAACATTGATATAGTTACTAACATCTGTGTCACTGGAGATGTAGATTTGAGCATCTCTATAGTTTTCTGCCAATTGAAGATTTACAATAGCTAAATCTGCTGCATCACTTTCACCATCAACATCCCCATTTTGCCAGTCTGGAATTAGATCGCCGTTATCATCATCATTATTAAATAACATCAACGCACCTTCTGATAAAGACCACTTATCTCTACCAGACTTATCAGTTCTATCTACTTCCCCATCTCTATTAGTATCACCATATATGGTAAAGCCAGGAGATAAACTATATGCAATGGTTGGAGCAGTGTTGGCATTGTTTTCTGTCTTTTGTTTCCGTGCTGCTGCCATTACTTTTTCATAACAAGCAACTGCTAAATACCCCTGATATTCTATCATTTTTTCGATCGCTTTCTCTGTCATCAAGGAATCTTGAGGAATTTGACGTAAACTAGAAATTGCCTCTAACCAGAGATTTTCTGCTTCTTGCCAAGTTTGATAATTTGCTTGTGTTTTTTTTCCTTGTGCTACTGCATTAGTTGCTATACTCAGTGCCTGCTTCCAGCTTTGAAGAGCTTTTTCTTCTTTAATAATTTTTGCTTCTATACTGCGGAAGTCTTTCAAAGTTTTTTCATACTGTCGTAGCTGAAATTGGTACTGCCAAGGTTCTCTTACTTCCTGGAGATTTAGTATTTTAGATACTCGATCAAGTTTTACTTTTAATTGATCCCGAATTTGGTAAAGTTCTGGCAATGAACTTATTTTTTTAGGAATTTTTAAATTTTTGTTTATTGATTTAATAGTTTCTAGCACAGAAATATCTGAGTTAGCTTGCTCAGAAAGTGAAGATTGTGCCACTACTTGAGGTATAGGTACCCAAATAATTGCTACTAATGCCCCAACAGTATTTATTAGAGCTACTTTAAGATGTTGCATCCAACCCATGGTATATATCCTCATATATATTTATGGATTTTAACTGATTTTTACCGAAAAATTGTACCGCGTTAGTCGCGGGTGGGCAATCCAAGACGCGGTTGACGGACATTGAGGCCAGCAGCCAGACTACTGCCAAAGTAGCAGCAGCCTGTGAAATGTCAACCCGCCGAGGGGCTACGGCTCGGTTGTTACCCGGTGCCTTTAGGCCGGGGAGGATTTCAACAACTCCAACTGTTTGACAAAAGTAAAAATTTATAAGCCAACAGTTAATAGGTAGTAACTCAGAAAGGGAGAAATACCTTAGTGGACATTATCTCATACACTGTGCTATTGAAATTTCTCTAGTTTTTATGGCTCAATACAGTTTTTCTTGAAAAACATCTTATTAATTAACGCCATAACATAACTCATCTATTTTGTCAAGCCTTGTTAACATCAGATTTTAGGAAAGAAACTCAGTTTCTAGGATCAATCATTATTTTTAACAATAAACATTATGTTTCCGGTGGAGAGATCATACTTATAAACCCTATAGGATATTTAACAAATATCTCCTTGACTTCATTTATTTGCTTAATTATGACTGTCCAACCGGAAATTCTTTTAAGGCTCTCTAACCAAATCTATATTTGTTTGTGCTTGAGGCCAATTAGCTGTTTCCAGATTATTAGCACTGGACCCATTATTGGGTAACTCTAAGCAATAACCAGCACCATACACCGTTTTAATATGCCGAGGATGACGAGGGTCTGGTTCCATCTTCGTTCTCAGATGTCTAATATGGACTCGAATTGTCTCAATATCATCGTCTGGGTCGTAACCCCAGACCTCCTTAAGAATTTCACTAGGAGATACTGTTTGGCCATGGCGTTGTAGCAAACAATGGAGT
>JAKQYG010000399.1 GCA_023356515.1 Trichodesmium sp. MAG_R04
GTAAATACTACCCTTTCAGCCTGTTCTAGTGGTTGCACTGTCATAGTTTATAGAAGGATTAGGGAAAGTAAAATAGACCTCTCCACTGTTCTCAACGGCTTGTTAGGTGGGCTTGTGGGAATTACAGCTTCATGCGATGTCGTCAGTCCATTATTCTCTTTAATTATTGGAGTATTTACAGGACTGGTTGTCATTTGGGGTATTAACCTGCTGAATAAACAAAAAATTGATGATGCTGTTGGTGCAATACCCGTACACTGCTTTTGTGGTATTTGGGGAGGAGTAGCTACTGGCTTCTTCAGTTCAGAATATAATTTTCTTAAGCAAATAGTCGGCTCATTTTTTATACCTGCATGGTCTTTCGTTATGATCTGGCTTTGCTTTTATTTTATAAACTCAATTTTTGTGATCAGAGTCAAGGAAGACGAAGAAAAAGACGGGTTAGATTATGAGGAACATAATGAATTCGCTTACGTTTCACTAGAAAAAAAGGAAAAAGTTTGAACCAATGAATATTGATGAAATTAAGTCGGATATTCAGAAAATTAGGTCAGAATTGAAGGATTTCAAGTATGATAATTTTGCTCAGAAAAACCCCAAAAGCCTTAATCCTGAAAGACTCACTCAAAGTTTTTCAAACCTACTAAAAAAAATAGAGCGATTGATGAAAGAAGCATCAAGTAATTTTCCTTCTTCAAGAGTAGACTATGTTTTTGAGCAGGGTAAAAAGTTACTAGATGTTAGAACAAAATTCGTTGTTAATGACGATTTCGAGAAAGCAAAAGCAAACTTTTTAGAGGCAATGGATAAGATTGAAGCAAACTTGGAAGAAGAGAAAAAAACACCGGAACTTTCACCTTCTAATTTATCTGGAAAAAAATCTCAGTCAGTAGTACCATTTATCTCATATTATGATGAACAAATTTTAGACGAAATTCAAACTGTATTTAATACATTGGGGCAACTAGCTCCAGAGATGGATAACTTGAAGATCATAAAACGAAAACAGTTAAACAACCTGGAAACAATAAATACTAGAATTCGTGACATCAGTAATTGTTCTAGTGCAATTATTTGTTTGCCACCGCAAGATCCAAAAGAGGAATTAATCAGTCCATTTGCATACTTTGATTTGGGAGCTTGCCTAGCTCGTTTCCCTAAGCAAACTCTTCTGATACATAAAGGAGATAAGCTACCAGAAGATTTGACAAGTAATATAGAAGTATTTCACTATCTTGGAAACCTAGATTTTAAGATAGGGATGGAGCTTGCTAGCCAAATTTTGAAAGTATTAAAGAAGGATTAATAATAGGTTCAAATAAAAAATGAAAGACAAAGACTTCAAGCAATATTTTCTAGAAAATCTATCAGATAACGTATATAAAGCAACGATTAATCTATCCGATCGCTTCCTAGAAAGACATTTGCAAAAATCTCTTGGATATGAGGATTATGTTTTTGCCTTTTATCTTTTTAGGGAGTTTTTGGATCAGCATAATGTTCCCTACTCAATTCCAAAGACTTTAGACAATTATAGAAGCTCAAATTACCAAACCGTTGAAAGAATTAGAGATTTTTTTAAAGAGGTGAAGAATAATATTCAATCACTTGAGTTAAGTCAACAGTTGCAGTTTATGAAAAAACCTCTAAGTATTTCGTGGCTAGAAAATCGTAGTAGTAAAACGACTGAACTTCCTTCTCAAAGCAGTCCAAATAATCCTATTTTAAGAGAAAAAGATAATAGGATTGCTAGTTTAGATAATATTATAGAAAGGGATTTACAACACCCTAGTTATAACCCTAGTTTTTATACAAATATACAAATTGAAAAGGTAGATATGATGACAAGTAATCCCGGTGGTATTTCCCAATCAAATACAAATACAGGTTCACAAGGAAGCGGACAACAAAATAGTATTGGAGATAAAAACCGACTAACAATGTCCGTTGAGGTTCCTCCCTTGGCAGAGGAACAGCTTTCTCCTCAAGATATATTAAAAGATCTAGTAGAACTCGAACAGGAAATTAACGACTCAGAAATTCCGGCAGAGATAAAGGAAGAAGCTATAACCTATCTGAATGCAGCAAAGAAGGCAATTGATAAAGACAAGCCAAATAAAGAACGTGCCAAAATTAACTTAGAGGGTGTAGCTGAAGAATTACAAAAAGCCACTCAAGTAGCAGAAGCTGGCACTACTCTATTTAAAAAAGTTAAGCCAATTATTGTGAAAGTCGCAGGTTGGTTGGGTGCGCTAGCAGTAGGCTCTTTTTTAGGCACTCTTTAGGTTAGGCTTTGAGTGATGAGCGAAGCGCCGTCCCCCAAACCCAATTCACACTACTCTCAACTCAAGCCAAGTATTGAGCAGGCCAACATAGGTTCAATATTCAGCCAGGGAATAAATCATCCTGGCTAAAAGGCCAAGATTTATAGATGTACCTGAAAGATGTAGGATAAACATTAGAAAACTTAATCTTTCTCAACTATAGTAGTCAATATATAGAGAGGAATCACCTTGACTCAGCATCAGAATAGTATACCAGCACACGGTGGCCACCTGATTAATCGAATTGCCACGCCAGCAGAACGACAAGAATTTATGGAAAAAGCTGGAAGCTTGCCAAAGATAAAACTAGACAAGCGTACTCTTTCAGACTTAGAAATGATAGCGATAGGAGGCTTTAGCCCTCTGAATGGCTTTATGGAAAAAGATGACTATGAAAGGGTAGTTGTTGATATGCGTCTTAAAAATGGTCTGCCTTGGAGTATACCCATAACATTATCAGTATCAGAAGAAATAGCAGGTTCAATCAAAGAAGGAAGTTGGGTGCGTCTAGATTCTCCTTCTGGAGAATTTGCTGGAGTTTTAGAATTAACTCAAAAGTTCCACTACAACAAAGCTCATGAGGCAACCAATGTTTATAGCACAGACGAAACCAAACATCCAGGAGTGAAAGTGCTGTATGATGCTGGACCAGTTAACTTGGCAGGTCCAGTCTGGTTATTAGAACGTCATCCTCACCCATTATTTCCCAAATATCAAATAGATCCAGCTGAGTCCAGAAAACTATTTCAGGAAAAAGGTTGGAACACAATAGTTGGTTTCCAAACCCGTAATCCTATCCACCGTGCCCATGAGTATATTCAAAAATGCGCTTTAGAGACAGTAGATGGTTTATTTCTACATCCTTTAGTTGGTGCTACTAAATCAGATGACATTCCTGCTGATGTTAGGATGCGTTGCTACGAGATTATGTTAGAAAAATACTTCCCTCAGAACCGAGTAATGATGGCCATTAATCCATCAGCCATGCGTTATGCTGGCCCCCGGGAGGCGATTTTTCATGCTTTGGTGCGGAAAAACTATGGTTGTACCCACTTCATTGTTGGTCGAGATCATGCTGGGGTAGGGGATTATTATGGAACCTATGATGCTCAATATATTTTTGATAAGTTTGAACCCGGAGAGTTAGATATTGTTCCAATGAAGTTTGAACACGCTTTCTACTGTACTCGGACCCAAGGTATGGCCACAAATAAAACAAGTCCAAGTGTAGGAGAAGAGCGAATTCATTTATCAGGGACGAAAGTACGCGAAATGTTACGTCGGGGTGAGTTACCACCACCAGAATTTTCACGACCAGAGGTAGCGGCAGAATTAGCTAGGGCAATGAAAATCTAAGATAAATTACTACTAATGGTACTTTGAAATTTTTCAAGGGCGAAATGCCTATTATTGCTAGTAGAATTTAGTTGAGATCCTCCCTGGCCTAAAGGCACGGGAAGGATCTCAATGTTCAGAAATATTAATCTACACAACACAATTCATCTATTTTGTCAAGTCTTTTTCAAAAAAGATGCTCATAAACCATATCTCTAAAAATTAAGCAAACTATAAATGTTACAGTTAAGCTACTTAAAAATTACAGTTAATTTATTGCAATAAATTAACTGTTGAGTATGGCTGTAATTATTCTATGCTATTATCTCAGTTAATGTCGTAATCCTATTTGATTTGTGTCCAAAATTTCACTGCTTTTTGGGAGCTAATTGCTAGTATTAATATCCCTGGCAATTTCTGGCAAGATTGGAGAAAATGACGGGAACTTTTGAAAATTTTAATAAAGTAGTTTACAGTGAGCCGACCGGAGGTAATGTTTTTGT
>JAKQYG010000004.1 GCA_023356515.1 Trichodesmium sp. MAG_R04
AGTCGTTGGAGATATTCTTTAGGAATTTCATGTACTTGAGGCATGAATTCTTGAGACTCCCGCACATTTTGGGGAATAAACATTCGCCATAATTTCAATTCATTATAACCATAACCACTTGTCTCTAAACTTTCTAATTTGAGATTTCCATATTGTTCTCGGATTCCCTCTTGATATCTTTTCAAGTCAAATTTTGGTCTAATTTCAAAGTTTTGGTTTGCCAGTTGCTCCAAATTTTTAGAATCTAATATTGCCCGTAAATCTTGGGAATGCCGAATAATATTTTTAGTATTTCTCTGATATTGCTTCGCAAGAAATTCCCAATCAAAATCATCTGGTAAAGGTGGATTTATTTTGTTCCAAGTAGTAGCCAATTTATTAGTATCTAAAATTTTTATATCATTATCAAAAGCACCAATCAAAATCTCTAAAACTGACCCTTCTTTAATAAAATCTCTGAAAAATTTAGAGTATTCTTCTAACTCACTTTCACTTAATTCAGTATTTTCTAACTCTTGCTTTCCCAAATCTAAAAAATCTTTAAGTGCTTGTTTTGTAGCCTTTTTTAAAGGTTCTACATTTGCTATCTTACCAAAAAGATCAGAGAGACCTTGTTGAAAAAAATCCTTAACATAGTCTTCAGCAGCATCCTTAGTTAATTCTCCGATAACTTCCTTAGCAATAAATTTAACTGCTTCACTACTTCCCCAAGCAATTAACCATTCAATCATCATTATTTAACCTCTTATACATTAATATATTACAGAATTTAACCATTTCATGGAAGTCAAAAGTCAATACTTTTCCTAATCTGTTAAGCAAGGTGTTTTCATTCTTACGAAAAACAGAGAGGAAGAGTGCGGGTCTTCAAGCAACATTTAAGATAAAACTGCTTGTTTGTAGTTACACTTTAGCCCCAGTCAAACATTACATTGTGCCATAAGCCACTTTTGGGATTCAGTAGGTCCAATAATGGGGTGCAATGTTTCATCTTCAATATTGCAATAGCAAATTTTTAAGAATAAGACAGGACTTACGCAGTACCGCTATATGCAGCGTCTTATCCGTAACTATTTGCAACTTTTACACTATATTTGGGGCCTTTGCGTAAGTCCTGTAAGATTTACGTAAATATATAACATTCTACACTATCTTTAGAAATTAACAGCCGTGGGTACTGCGCAACATGAACAAAGAAAGAGGGTAAGAGGTAGGAGGGGTTCTCGTAATACACCAAAGGTACAATCTTCTAGGGGTGAAAGGGTGCAGGGGTTTCAATTCTCCACTATATTTGCGATTGCCTCCCTAAACCCAATTTTTCGGTAAATTACCAAAATTATCACCAGAAGTAACAGATTTAGCTGGCCATTCATGAGGTAAATAGCATCTATAAAGGTAAAAGAAATAATCAAGATTTGGACTTTTGGTCCTTTTGATTAGGAAAGGTAATTCGTAATTCAAGAAAAAAGCCATTATCTAAAAAATTCAAAGGGTCATATTTTTGCCCACTCCCCATCAAGACTCATATATTATGACTTAGGAAAAAGATTAAATCTTACTAAGTCCGGATTTAAAAACACTTTTATTGTAAAGGTAAAAAACTGATAATTAGATAATACATAGATATTTATAAAGTGATTTTAAAAGTGGTATTTACACCATAAATTATCTGTAGAAATTTGTTCTGCAACACGAATACTCCTAGTAAATACAGTGGTTATAACTAGGGTTTACTGCTAATATTAATATGTTAACAAAAAATACTTTTAACAATAATGCTACTCTTAAAAGGGAGTGAGAAATAACTATGGAAAATCACAGAAGTTAATTAGTAATAAAATTATGTCAATAGGGACTTACGATTTTCACAAGGGTTTAATCGCTATTAACCCCCACTATTTCCAAGTGGTTATATCTGAAACAATTACAAATTGGGCAATATATATAGCGAGACTGCATAAGTTCTATATATACCAAGCTTTTGAGTATTTTCAATTTTTATTTCCCAAAAACTCTATTACTTATTTTAACCTGCGACAACTCCATCAGGACTTGGGCAAAGCTACTATATTAGATTCTTAGTGGGTTCACTAGCACGAAAACACCCTGCCAGTAGCGTTCATGTGTCAATCCTATCCATTAGACTACAATCTATTACTCAACCTCAAAAGAATGATTTAGTTTATTTTGATTGTGAAAAAATGTTTACTACCTCTAGTTACACCAGAATAGTTAAAATCAATATGTTCCAAACACCACCTATACCAATATACTATGTAGACCGCCCGGAATACAGCCAAGACTTAAAAACTCATCTACTAACAAATTCATCAGATACCAAAGCTACTGTGGTGACAGCTATCCAGGGCTTAGGTGCTGTAGGCAAATCGACTCTAGCAGCAGCTTTAGCTTATGATGGTGAGGTACAATCTCGTTTTTGTGATGGCATTCTTTGGGTAACGTTGGGTCAAGAGCCTAATATTTTACCTATGCTAAGTGATTGGGTGCAAGCATTAGGTGACTATAACTTCAAACCTACAAGTGTGGAGGCTACTACTAACCATTTGCATACCTTACTTTATGATAAGGCTGTGCTATTGGTAGTAGATGATGCCTGGAATACAGACCATGTCCAAATATTTAATCTCGGTGGTCCGCGCTGTCATCTTGTCGTGACCACTAGGGAAAAAGCTATCACTGATGCTTTGAAAGCTAAGACTTATAGTCTGGATATAATGACCTTGCCTCAGTCAATACAACTTCTCAGTCAAAAGTTAGGGCATGAAATTACAGGAGAGGAAGCTAAATATGCTGAGGCTTTAGTTAAAGAGTTAGGATATTTACCTTTAGCTTTAGAATTGGCAGCAGCTCAAGTTGGGGATGGTATGTCTTGGAGAGTTTTGTTAGAAAATATTCAAGGGGAAAAATTCAAGTTAAAAACATTGAATATACAAGAAGCAAGGGATGTGACTAATGAAGCCAGCCTAAAACATTTGAGTTTGACTGCTTCCTTGAATTTAAGTATTAAGCAACTGACAAAAGAAACGCAAAATAATTTTATTTGGTTGGGAATATTGCCAGATGATGTAAATATTACTCAAGGGATGGCGGCTGTACTCTGGGGGATGAATAATGAACAGGATGCAAAGGATAGGTTAGCCTATTTGCGGAGTAAAGCCTTGTTGTTAGATGGTGTGGTTTTGGCTGATGGCAAGCCGACTTATCGTTTACATGACTTATTCCATGATCTAGCACGTTATTTATTGACTGCACCGTTGTATCCAATAGATAGGGGTAGTTTATCGGGGCTGGGTATTAGTCTGGCTGAGGCTCACGGAATATTTTTGGAGAAATACAGTCGGTTAACTGATAATAATCTTTGGCATACTTTACCTAATGATGGTTATATTCATCAGCATCTCGTCTGGCATTTGCAAAAGGCGGGAAAAATAGAGGAGATTCATTGCTTATTGATGGAGAAGTCAAAAAGTGGGGCTAATGGTTGGTATGAAACATGCGATCGCCTTGGCAAAACCGGACTTTTTATTAATGATGTGACTCAAGCTTGGAGGTTAGCCCAGATTTACTGGGATGAAGATAGATTAGCTCAAGTTATTAGTTTGCAGTGTCGTTATGCTTTGATAACTGCTTCTATTAATAGTTTAGCAGCGAATTTACCAGTTAATTTGTTGATTGCTTTGGTTAAACATGATTTATGGACTCCAGAGCAAGGATTAGCCTACGCATTACAAAAGCCAAATCAAGGGGAGAAGGTAGACTCTCTGGTAAAATTAGTTGATTATTTACCAGCAAACTTAATAAAACTAGCACTTACAAATGCTCTGGTTGCAGCTAGACAAATTCAGTCTAAGAAATATCGCGCCAAAGTTCTTATTGGTTTAGCTAATAAATTGACACCAGATTTATTACCAAAAGCGCTGGCTGAAGCACTGACCGCAGCTGAACAGATTCAGCATGAGTACGAGCGCGCTCAAGTTCTCATTGCTTTGGCTGATAAAGTGACACCAGAATTATTACCAAAAGCACTGACTACAGCTGAACAGATTCAGCATGAGTATGAGCGCGCTCAAGTCTTCATTGCTTTGGCTGATAAAGTGACACCAGAGTTATTATCAGAAGTTCTGGTGGTTGCTCGACAGATTAAGTCTAAGCACAATTGCGCCCAAGTTTTTAGTGCTTTGACTAATAAATTTCCAGAATTATTACCAGAAGCTCTGGCTGCTGCTGGACAGATTCAGTCTGAGCACCATCGCACCCCAGTTCTTATTGCTTTGGCTGATAAATTGACTCCAGAGTTATTGCCAGGAGCTCTGGCTGCTGCTCGACAGGTTCGGTCTGCACATCACCGCGCCCAAGTTCTCTGTGCTTTTGTTAATAAATTACCAGAATTATTACCAGAAGCTCTAGCTGCTGCTCTAGAAATACAGTCTGAAGATTGTCGCGCCCAAGTTTTTAGCGCTTTGGCTGATAAATTACCAGAATTATTACCAGAAGTTCTGAGTGCAGCTCGACAAATTCAAAATGCGGTTGATCGAGCTAAAGTTCTCTGTGCTTTAGCTGATAAATTACCAGAATTATTACCAGAAGTTTTGAGTGCAGCTCGACAACTTCAAAATCAGGAACATCATGCTCAACTTTTCAGTACTTTGGCTGATAAATTACCAGAATTATTACCAGAAGCTCTGGCTGTAGTTCGAAAGATTCAGGATGAGGATTATCGTATCGGTTATCTTATTGTGTTGGCTGATAAATTGACACCAGAGTTATTGCCAGAAGCTCTGGCTGTAGTTCAAGAGATTCAGGATGAGTCTAATCGTGCTAAAGTTTTCAGTGCTTTAGCCAATAAAAATTCTGCGTTATTACCAGAAGCACTGACTGCAGCCCGCAAAATTCAGTGTCAGTCTAAACGCGCTCAAGTTTTTAGTGCTTTGGCTGAGAAATTTCCTGAATTACTACCAGAAGTCTTGGCTACTACTCGACAGATGATGCAATATGAGAATTATTCTCCCCAAGCTCTTAATACTTTGGCTGATAAATTAGCACCAGAGTTATTACCAGAAGCTCTGGCTGCTGTTCGACATATCCAGGATGAGGGTAACCGTGTCCAAGTTCTTAGCACTTTGGCTGATAAATTACCAGAATTATTGCCAGAAGCTCTTGCTGTTACTCAACAGATTCAGTTTGATAGAAAGCGTGCCCAAGTTCTTAGTACTTTGGCTAATAAATTAACACCAAAATTATTACCAGCAGCTTTAGCTGTAGCTCGACAGATTAAGAATAATTATGATCGCGCTCAAGTTCTCAGCACTTTGGCTGATAAATCCCCAGAATTATTACCAGAAGCGCTAGCTGTAGCTCGACAAATTCACAATGAGTACCATCGCGCTGAAGTTCTCAGTGCTTTGGCTGATAAATTAATACCAGAGTTATTACCAGAAGCACTGGCTGCTGCTAGACAGATACAGGATGAACATTATCGTAGTCAACTTCTGATTGCTTTGGCTGATAAATTGACACCAGAATTATTATCAGAAGCACTGGCTGCTGTTCTACAGATAAAAGATGAGGGTGATCGTGCCCAACTTCTGATTGCTTTGGCTGATAAATTGACACCAGAATTACTATCAGAAGCACTGGCTGCTGTTCTACAAATAAAGGATGAGAGTGATCGTGCCCAAGTCCTCAGTTCTTTGGCTGATAAATTGACACCAGAATTATTATCAGAAGCACTGGCTGCTGTTCTACAAATAAAGGATGAGGGTGATCGTGCCCAAGTCCTCAGTGCTTTGGCTGATAAATTTCCCGAATTATTACCAGAAACATTGGCTGCTGTTCGACAGATAAAGGATGAGGGTGATCGTGCCCAAGTCCTCAGTACTTTGGCTGATAAACTTCCCGAATTATTACCAGAAGCATTGGCTGTAGCTCTACAAATTGAGCATGAGTCTAATCGCGCTCAAGTTCTCAGTGTTTTGGCTAGTAAATTGACACCAGAGTTATTGCCAAAAACACTAACTGCGATTCTAAAAATTCAGGATGAGGGTTATCGTGGGCAAGTTCTTAATGCTTTGACTGATAAATTGACACCAGAATTATTACCAGAAGCAATGGCTGCTGTTCGACAGATTCAGTATAAGTCTAGTCGGGCCTATACTCTCAGTGCTTTGGCTGATAAATTTCCCGAATTATTACCAGAAGCACTGGCTACTATTCGAGAGATTCCTTATGAGCAGTATCGTGCCCCAGCTCTCAGAGTTTTGGCTAATAAATTTCCCAAATTATTACCAGAAGCACTGGCTACTGCTCAAAATATCCAGTATGAGCAGTATCGCACCCCAGTTCTTGGAGCTTTGGCTGATAAATTGACACAAATGCCAAAAACTCAACTTTATCCCCTCTGGCAAAAAACCCTTCACACCCTATCCCTTCGCACTCGCCGCGACTTACTCTCAGACATAACGGCATTAACTCCTGTAATATTTTATTTAGGAGGTCAAGAAGCAATCAAAAACACAGCTATTGCTATTCAAGAAGTCTCTCAATGGTGGCCTTGATGTTAGTTATTAGTTTACCCAGGGATTAGTAGGAGCCTTGAAATTGCTTCTAATACCCGGATTCAGTATAACCTAATTTACAGCGAATTTCACCTTGGTGAGATATACTTTTACTTTAGTTAGGGGGTTACAACGCTACGGCAGTCAATTAATGTTGAATGCTCATGTGCCAGAGTTAGTAGTTAGTTAGGAGTGGCGGTGCTGTGAAAGTATGATTGTGGAATGGAAAGGAACTTCGGGCAAAGCAAGAGGTATACTTTAGTGAGGTACACCTATCCCGGGCAAGATGCCCGCACTGGGAATATTTAATTTTTAATATCTGTACTAGAGAGTACAAAGTTCTCCTGAAAAATTATTTGCTTTAAGTGCTGAAAGTTTTACAGGAAGTGTTTTACAGCACTTATGGCTCGATCTTTAGAGTTTCTCACATTTAAGATCGCTATAAAGCTTAGCTAGCAATAGTTATTGGAAGAACTTCCCACTGTCTAGTATCTGTACTTCGTATATTTGAAATTTGCTGTATATTTGATGCTATCTTTTAGATAAATTTCTAAATTAACTAATTAATTAAATCAGATGTCTCAAGCAGATATAATTGTAATTGGTAGTGGAATTGGTGGTTTAAGTTGTGCGGCTTTGTTGGCACACTATGGTTTTGATGTAATTGTTTGTGAAAGCCATTCTATTGCTGGAGGTGCTGCCCATAGTTTTGAATATCAGGGATTTAAGTTTGATTCGGGACCGTCTTTACATTCGGGTCTTTCTTATCGGCCTTCTAATAACCCACTAGCACAAGTTTTGGATGCTATTGGTGAGGAAGTACCTTGCGCGACTTATGACACTTGGGGTTGTTGTTTACCAGAGGGTGACTTTAATACATCGGTGGGTGCAGACCAATTTTGTGATGTTCTTCAAAGGTTGAGAGGTGAGGGTGCTGTGGCAGAATGGCGTCAACTCCAAAAAGTTATGGCTCCACTGGCAGAAGCAGCGATCGCTATTCCTCCTGCTTCTCTCCGTTTTGACTTAGGAGCAACAATGACAATGGGGCCGTTTTTACCTGCTATGGCAAAACATATTTTTAATATTGCTCAGTTGACGGGGCCGTTTTCCCAAGTTATTGAAGGAGTTGTTACAGACCCTTTTATCCGGAATTGGCTTGATTTACTTTGCTTTTTACTTTCTGGTTTACCGGCAAATGGTACTATTGCAGCGGAGGTTGCATTTATGTTTGCTGAATGGTATCGACCGGGAGTTGTACTAGACTATCCTATTGGTGGAAGTGGAGCAATAGTTGATGCTTTAGTTAGGGGGTTACAACGCTACGGCGGTCAATTAATGTTGAATGCTCATGTGCAAGAGGTAGTGGTTAAGGGTGGCCGCGCTGTGGGGGTGTTGTTGCGGAATGGACAGGAACTTCGGGCAAAGCAAGGGGTTATATCAAATGCTTCTGTCTGGGATACTTTGAAATTGCTGCCAGAGGGTGCGGTTTCAAAATCTTTATGGGAAAAACAACAAGCAACACCGGAATGTAATAGTTTTATGCACTTACATTTGGGTATTGATGCTACAGATATTCAACCTGAATTGGCTTGTCACCATATTGTTGTTAATCATTGGGATCAAATAGATGCACCCCAGAATGTTGTCTTGGTATCTATTCCATCTTTGTTAGATTCTACTCTTGCACCTCCAGGAAAGCATGTTATTCATGTTTATACTCCTGGAAATGAACCATATCAATTATGGGAAGGTATGGATAGAAGGAGTCAGGAATATGCACAACAAAAACAAGAAAGAGCTGAGATAATGTGGCAAGGGTTAGAGAGAATAATACCTGATGTGCGTTCTCGTTGTGAGGTGACATTGGTGGGTAGTCCCTTAACTCACGAACGCTTTCTTCGCCGCCACCGGGGGTCTTATGGTCCAGCAATTCGTGCTGGGGAGGGGTTGTTTCCTGGACCGAATACCCCATTACCAGGGTTGTTATGTTGTGGTGATTCTACTTTTCCTGGTA
Organism: Trichodesmium sp. MAG_R04; assembly: GCA_023356515.1. GTDB lineage: Bacteria > Cyanobacteriota > Cyanobacteriia > Cyanobacteriales > Microcoleaceae > Trichodesmium. The sequence goes on from JAKQYG010000004.1 coordinate 8,590, forward strand.
TTGGTTTACCTGCAGTGGCAGTGAGTGGGATGATAGCTGCAAATACTTTTGCTCCTGTGTCGAAACATAGGGAAATGTTGGCAAGATTAGCACTTTAAATTCTAGGTGATCTTCAAGCGTGGGCAGCAGTAATATTTAGTTCTACAAATCTGGCTTTTTTTAAGGTTTGGGCATAATTTTCAATTAATTCTTTGGCTTCAGGAAGTTTGCCAATGCGTTATTTAGTGGCTATTTCCCACGCTGAAGCACTACTGACTAAAATTTGATGATTGGGGTTTTGTATGATTCCCCGACTAAGGTTATCGAGTTTTGGGTTCATCAAATACCCACCATAAGAAGATATGGGTATCAATTAAATATCGGTTTCCCATTGTTGTAATTCTTCCTCTGGTAAGGGTTCAAAAAATGCGTCGCCTAGTTTTCCTTTAAGTAAACCAGGGATGCGTACTTCTTTACTTTCTAAATTTAGTCCTAAACGAAAGTAATGGATGAATTCATAAATTTGAGTTAGTTTATCTTCGGGTATTTCTTGTAATTCTTCAATAATTTTTTCAATGAGCATAATTCCTCGGTTAGATATTTTGATAATAATCTGATTTCAGATTGATGAATTGCAGCGCTTTCAGGTATCAAAATGCTGAAATAAAGGAAACTCCTAAAATTGGGTTCCTAAAAGTTATTGATCTTGACGGCTAAAACGCTTATAAGTTAAAGACTACAAGTCTCTGCGCGAGAGAAGAGATACAAAAAACCGGACGACGACCTTCCCAAAAACCCACCAACCGGACGACGACCTTCCCCCCAAAAAAACCACCCCGACGGTGCGCCCAAACAGGTGCGTCCCAAAGGGTAGGTGCCCCACAAAATGCGTATCTAAGCTAAAAGTTAGGTTAGAGTAAGACAACCATTTTCCTCCTTGACGCCACCCGACTTTGTCCCCAAAGGAACGATATGCTTTCTGATCATACTCTTTCGTACCACCCAAGCTCTGATAAATTTTCTTTTGCACAGAAAAGCCAAACTTACCATCACTATATTTTACCGAAAGTTCGTCAATTGTGCGGAGGTCACTACAAGGAAATTTTTCTATATCTTCTACTCTTAGCCAACCTTCCTCCTCTCGCCCTGCAACTTTCAACATATAAATTACTCATTCTCCAACTTTTTAGGTTTCAGAACTAACTTAACCTTTAAATTCGTACCAGTCTTTGCCTTAGCAATATAAACATTACCACCCCCCTCAAAATTAAAACCTACCTCTACCTCAGCTTGTTCAATTTCCATATCTTTATTAATTTCTTGCCAAGCTTCAGCAATAGGGCGACTAATACTAATTAATATAGGTTTAACCTTAGCAAAAGTAGATTTAACTCCTTTAATAGCATTAGTAGAAATAGGCTCGGCTTCACCCTCAGGGACTTCCGCCTCAACCAAAATACCATCTTCTAGTTCAATTAATCTGGTAGCCATATATAATTATTATTGGTAATATCAAGTGCAACATTTAACCTATTCAAAGCCATGTACCCTGAACCTGTAAGCATCACCAGTTAAAATGATAGCATATGAGCTGCAAAGTCTTGTTGTTAAACAACAGGACCCATAGTTTTAACAGTTTAGAGACTTATAGACTACTCTAACCCGCACTGTGGCATCTCACAGTTCATTATTTAACCTCGCTTAACTTACGACTATTTATCCAAAGATAAATTTTAGTTCTCCGCCGGGCAGGAGTATTCCCTTGTCAAACAAGTTACTGACTGCATAAGATTATACTTGACTTAATAGTTTTTGTCAAAGATATCGATGGAGCTTTCGACAAAGTTTTATCCAGCTCAATAATGACATATTAGTAGCTCCGACCACCTCCTCTACCAATTCCCCGCTCCTCTGTAGAGACCTTGCATGCAACTTCCCTACTTCTCACCCTGAGAGATGTTAGGGGTAAGTTTCCTGAGATAATTTAGTACGCCCAGCTAAATTTAACCCTGCATTCAAGTCTCGATCACAGCTAAAATTGAAGTGTTCGCAATTGAAAACACGCTCTGAGAACAGCAAACCCAAATTTATTGGCATGACAGGCTACACCAGAGTGTTTGACCAGCAATGTTTTTTGCTGGTACTGGTTATTTAGTAGCATAAATAAAGATACAGCAGATTTCGGGCAAATGATGTACAGGGTAAATGGTAAAAATCATGTATTACCGGCATCTTGCCCGCGTAAATGTACCTCATAACAAAAGAAAGCGCTGTAATTACAGATTATCATAGACAATACCAGATAATAGCCAACAGTTATAAGCTACTCAACCTTCAGAACAAATTCTGACTTCTGACTTCATCAAAACCCAGCCAAAAAATTTCTCAATAACAACTTTCCAGAATTAGTTAAAATACTTTCAGGATGAAATTGTACACCCTGAATATGAGAATAATTTCTATGTCTAACACCCATAATAGTTCCATCCTCAACCCATCCAGTAATTTCCAAAACTTCAGGGCAACTTTCTCGATCAAGAACTAAACTATGATATCTAGTTGCAATTATAGGATTATCTAATCCTTCAAAAATCCCTACTTGATCATGATAAACCTCTGAAGTTTTACCATGCATTAATTCTGGAGCCGCGACAATATTCCCCCCAAAAACTTGACCAATACTTTGATGACCAAGACAAACTCCCAAGATAGGCAAACTAGCACCTAATTCTTGAATTAATGCCTGGGAAATTCCTGCATTTTCTGGACGACCAGGACCAGGAGAAATAACAACTCCATCAGGTTTTAACTCCCTAATTTCCGCCACAGAAATTTTATCATTGCGGTAAACTTTAATATTAGCAGCGACCTTTAATTCCGCACCCAACTCACCCAAATATTGTACCAAATTATAGGTAAAACTATCGTAGTTATCTATAACTATAATCAAAGTATTTTACTCCTTCATTTGAAAAATTAGCGATGATTTATTTCTATTACAAACTAAAATGTTTTATACTAATACCAATTTACATTAAAGACGTTATCAATAATTTCCAACCTTAAATATCAACAGGAATTACGCCAAGGTAATTATATAGACCCTTGTTCTGTTACCCTAGCGCTTTTCATGTCGCGAAGTAAAACACACCGTTCTTAGAAACCTACGATAATCTATAGAAATCTATGATTATCTGTTCTATTTCGTTTCAGAATACCAGCTGATACCTGACAACTAAATACTTAAGTATTATATATAATTATATTTATATCTATCTACAGTTCTTTTAGTAAAAGTAATGTTTGGGGTAAAAATTAAGATATTTTCAACTAACAGAATAGCAAACAACTTAATTCCTAACTAACAAAAGCAGAAATAAGTATATCTAATAAAGGAGGCAAAATCAAATAACTAGCGACAAGTAGCGCCACTATTGCTGACACTAAAACTGCACCAGCAGCACAATCTTTAGCAATTTTAGCTAATTCATGGTAATGCTCTTTAACTATTAAATCAACCGTAGATTCAATAGCAGTATTCAACAACTCCATAGCCATTACAAATCCAATTGTTAATAGAATAATAACAGTTTCTATTAGTTGTAATTTCAAGAAAACACTCAAACCAATAGCGACAATACCAATAAAAGTATGAATCCGAAAATTACGTTGAGTTTGGAAAGCATAAGATAATCCTCCCCAGGCATATTTAAAGCTAGTTAAAAGATTATTTGCCACTTGCCAAGATAATTTTCTATTACGTTTTAGTGTCTTTTTAGCAGTATTTAACTGTGCAGCAACAGAATTTTTTGGCTCACGTATAAAAGGGGCTTTATAGCAGAATATTGATGACTCATTCAGTTTCATAAAGTATCCACCTCAATTTGATTGTGTATGTGCAATGGCCAAATAATATCAGATTTGCTCTATTATAGTCATTTCAAATAAAAATGGAACACTTTTTCTGCTGAAACTTAGTTATAACAAGAAATACTTGTCTCAATCTAAATTAAAATGACTATATTATAAATTCTGAATTCTAAATTCTAGCTTACTAATACCCATTTTAAATGAGTATTAGCTTATCTATATCCCCAATAATAATTCCAACAGCATTAAGCAAAAATAGTTGTTGCTTAACCATCTTGTACCAACTTTCTTCATCAGGGTGATCCCATCCCAGCAGATGTAGGAAACCATGGGCAGCTAGCCAAATTAATTCTGTTGTTAATGGATGCCCTTGTTTTTTTGCTTGCCGAAATGCTGTCTCAATAGAAATTACAATATCACCCAGATAAATTTGTAAATCAGAATCTACTACTTCTGGTTGAGGAAAATCTACTTCTAGGGAGGCAAAAGCTAAAACATCCGTTGGTTGATCCTGGTAACGATATTGACTGTTCAGGGTTTGGATTTCACAATCATCAGTTAGACGTAGACTAAGCTCATAGTTTTGAGCAGCTTGAATATTTGGTTGTAGTATTTCTAGCCATTTCTGAAACCAATATTCCCAAGTGTGGAAAGAGATGGGACAAAAGTTGTCCCTATCCTCTTCAAGTTTTAACTTTTCTACCTCTGAAGGAGAAGATGGCCAAAAATAATCCTGAATATTTACTTTTAGATACAACCGTATAATTCTCCTTTCCGCTATAAAATAAAATTTTAATTATCGTGTTAGGTAGGCAAGACCAACCAAAATACTTATAAGCGTAATGGTTGTCAGGGCAAAATGTTTAAGGGAGGTGCCACCTTTTCTAACCATATTTCTCATGGCTAGTTTGACATAACTAGGTTTTGGTTCAGTTGTGGAAGTATTTTTTTCTACCTCTGTTTGTTCAGAGTTTTGAGTTGATGAAGATAAATTACTCATAAAAATTAATGGGTTAAAGTTTTGTAGTAGTTGTTATTTCTCAAAAATGAGTTTGAATTTGATTACAGCACTTTTCAGATAGATAAACCTCACATCACAATCAAAACCTTGTAGGGATGCTCCCTCGAAAATCTCTCCTGTGTCCTACCCATAAAAAAACCGCCGTATAAAGATTCGTATTACCATAAAGATAATATTAAGTTTTGTATAGCTTACCAGATTTCTCACAATATTTGGCAAAATATTGTAAAAACATGAAAAGTCCATGACAATACAATACGATAGGGTTTAGATAAGACGAAAACTCCTATGATATAGAACCATTAGATAGGCTCTTCAGACCACACAATTGCAAAAAATCTTTAATTAAACTGTATTATGGAATTTACATCCCACATTTGGCATATCAGCCTATAACATCAAAAATATAAATATAGTATAAAAATTCGGTAGCTTAGTAGTTATGGCACTACACACTACACAAAAAGGGCGCAAACATTTAGGGACTTCCAATTTAAAAATTATCCCAAAATACTCGTCAGTATGATGGCCATATAAGGGAAAAGATGGGCAGAGTGCTAATCCTATTTTCTGGGGTAGTTTATTTCTTATGTATTCCTTTGTAAATGCTTAAATTCAGCAAGAGTATTACTTTTAACTTTTAAATGTATAACTTGTGACTTGCCCGTAGCCTTAATCTTGAAGAAGTAGTTAAACAAAATTAATTATATAAAATTAAACCTAAAAGATATAGTAGTGCTATTTTATTTGTTTCCCAAAACTTAGGGGAATAAATGTATTTCAGAGCTTTTATAAGTACATAAAAAAAGTTTATAAATTAGTTAAAAATCTTAACTAGTGGAAAAATACTAGATAAGCATTCAGCTATTAACAGTAAGCTCTCAGATTTAGAATTTATCTAAGCAACTACTAAGGTTATATGATGACCAATTACATTAATAAATAGTATTTAGAAATATAAGATATAAAGTATAGTAAAGTTTTTGAGAATTGGCATTAATAAATATCATTTGTAGAGTATTTAGGCATCAAAACTCATTTAATGATTATTCTTAACTTTTCACTTGTACATAGCGCTATAATTTTAATCATAGAAAATTGCCAGGAAAATAAATTATGAAAATCGATATTGATATAATGACTCGCTATTTGCACAGAATGCGCAATCAACCAGGATGGGATTCTCTCAATGATGTTGCCACATCTTTAAATACGGATAGAGCTACATCTAGGCGCTACACAAAAACAGCAGAGGGATGGGAATTAATTGAGCGCCAACAGTTAGAAAATCAACCTGCTCAGATTCAAGCAACTCAGAAATTAATGAAATTAGAGCCTGGAGAAGTCAGAAAAATTGTACAAGCAAATTGTCAAGAATTTCAGTCTTAGAAGTTGATATCTTACTTATAAAAATGGGCTAATATTTCTGAATTATTATGTAAAATTACTAGGTTTCTAAAAAAAATAGCTTTAATTCCTATTCCTTCTGCCTTCTGCCTTAAAATAGCCCTTTTTTCTCACGAATCTGCTATATTATCACTACAATTAGCGCCCTTGGAGCATTCCTGATCTCCTTATTTTACAAATGGTAGTCCTGTAGATGTATTGGTATAGTGATTTTAAATAAGAATGAAACACCTTTTGCACTTAAACCATTTCACCGCAAAAAAAACCCTCGTCTCAATCTAAACTGAAATGGAAATGACTATATTTACTAATTAAACCCCCTTTCACTATTGGAAGTCTAACTGCAAAAATCAATACTATATATATTTATAATGAAAGACTTCCCTAATTATGTATAATTATTTATTAAGGATACTACAAATAAATTCACCTGCACCATTGGGTGTAAAATCCAAAGTATTACCATTTTTTTGAATTTTCTTTTGAGTATGACAATTATAGATTTCTAATGGCTTTCTTGAACCATTAATACTAACTTCTGCTCGATATTCCCAATAGTTTTTAGCACTGCGTTTAATACTAAGAATACAAATTTTATTACCTTTGTAGTTACGGCAAAAAGATGCTGCTATAGATTTATCAACAGCAAAGAATAATATGAATAAAACAATTGATAGAATAATATATTTGCCCATTGCCAAATTTTGTTTGTAATATCAAATTTACTTGGGAGTAGAGTGTTCTAAAAAACCAGGTTTATCGGAGTCATACCATTTCTGTGTAACAACGCGCTTAATAATTCTTAGCTAGACCTGAATTTTACTGGTAGCTGTTATCTATTATTAAGCGCAACTTCATGGAGAAATGGTATCAGATTTTAAGTATAATGGACCATTGAATACTTTCCCCAGAAAATTATAGGGAATTTTACTTGCGTGAGGTAACAGGGGCAAGATGCCAGCACTACAATAATTTCCATAATTTATTCTGTACCTCATTTACCCGTAAATATGCCATGATTTTTTATACTGATTTACTGTTTCCCAAAATATCAGATTTAGCAATTATCTATAAGGGTGAATGTTAGTTGTGCCCGAAAGCATTAAACATTCCTACAGAACTTACGTAGAAACTCAGTTTCAAGATTCTAATTTCAACAAGTTAGTTTTTATACGTTGAGTAGAACAAATTCTAACCAATAAACCCAAGTTATCCCATAGAGAATTTAACTTAGTAGAATGAGTTTTTATAAAAATAAAAATATAGAGGAAAGTCATTGTTGCCCCTTGACCGATAATGATATGTCTGATATTATCTGCAGTAACTTATAAATATCATTCTGATAAATAATCATAAGTAGCCTTAGTTGAAGAGGCTCGGAGCCTATGATACCTATAATAAAACTAGGAGCAATAAGTGGAGTAATCCCTTCTCGACTCTGTTAAGTAGTAATTGTTGCTACTTTAGCATAAAATTTAGAATAATTAGTCGTTGGGAAACTACATCTCAAACTTGCTGATGTTGTAGGTTTAAAAATGAAATGGGAAATCATATATTTCAGTTACAGTATGGGAATGTCTCAACTTTGGGGCTAAACACGACGGGGATGAAAATCCACAAGCACTTTAGTATGACTTTTCAGCTCATACAAAAACATTAGAAAAATTGTAAACACAGTTTAAAGATAATCAAAACATGAGTATCCAAGTAGAGTTTACCTTCTCCGACTTGATAGCAGGCTATGTTACCAGTTTTGACTCAGCCACAGATATCTTCGGGATCAAAACAACAGATGGCAGAGAATTTCAAGCAAAGTTAACTTCTACCAGTTTTGCTAAGCTTGTACAAAACTTAGGCGAAGCATACCCAGATGCTACAAGTTCTATCCGCTCAATGTTAGTACCTGGTCGGTATCTATTCACTTATGGAGTATTTTACCCAGATAGGACCATATTTGAAGCAAAACAAATAGTATTTGTTGGTCGTAAAGTAGACAACTACATATTTGAAAAATCAAACTGGTGGGTAGACCAGGTTCGGTCCCTCGCTAATTTTTATGTCAAAGCTCAATTTGGTGGGGAAGAAATAGATTATCGCAACTATCGCACAACTCTAAGTCTTTCTGGTGAAAAATCACTGGTAAACTTCCGCCAAGAAACTGATACTATCTCTCGGATGGTTTATGGGATGGCTACAGCATACATGATGACTGGGGAGGAAGTTTTCCTAGAAGCAGCAGAAAAAGGAACTGAATATCTGCGAGACCACATGAGATTTGTGGACTTAGACGAAGGTGTCGTTTATTGGTATCATGGTATCGATGTGCAAGGGGAACGGGAACAGAAAATTTTCACGTCAGAATTTGGCGATGACTACAATGCTATTCCCGCCTACGAACAAATTTACGCCCTTGCTGGTCCATTACAAACTTATCGTGTCAATGGCGATCCTCAGATAATAGATGATACTGAGAAAACTATTAAGTTATTCAATGACTTTTTCCTAGACAAAAGTGATCGCGGTGGTTACTACTCCCACTTAGATCCTATTACTTTGGATCCTCTCAGTGAATCATTAGGTCGGAACAAAGGTACCAAAAACTGGAACTCAGTTGGTGATCATGCACCAGCATATCTGATTAATCTCTGGTTAGCAACAGAAAAACCAGAATATGCAGATATGCTCGAATACACTTTCGATACTATTGAAAAGCGTTTTCCAGACTATGACAATTGTCCTTTCGTCAATGAAAAATTCTTTGAAGATTGGAGTCCAGATCAAACTTGGGGATGGCAACAAAACCGAGCAGTAGTTGGTCACAACATGAAAATTGCTTGGAATTTGATGCGGATGAATAGCCTGAAGCCCAAGGATAGTTACGTTGATCTGGCAAAGAAGATTGCTGATGTGATGCCGGCAGTGGGTAGCGACCAACAACGAGGTGGTTGGTTTGATGTGGTGGAAAGAGCATTAGGAGAAGGTGAAGAAATTCACAGCTTTGTTTGGCATGATCGTAAAGCTTGGTGGCAGCAAGAACAATCTATTTTAGCTTATTATATTCTTGCAGGAATTCTCAAAGAGCCAGAATATCATCGCTTAGCACGGGAAGCAGCTGCTTTTTATAACGCCTGGTTCCTGGATACAGAAGCTGGTGGAGTTTATTTTAACGTTCTTGCTAATGGTATTCCTTTCTTGGCAGGTGGTAATGAACGTGGCAAAGGTTCCCACTCTATGAGTGCCTATCACTCTACAGAATTATGTTTCCTTGCAGCTGTTTATACTAATTTGTTGGTTACTAAGCAACCAATGGATTTTTACTTTAAACCTATTCCTGGTGGTTTCCCTGATAATATTTTACGAGTATCACCGGATATTTTACCTCCTGGTAGCATTAAAATTGGTTCTGTAGAAATTGATGGCCAATCGTACAGTGACTTTGATGCCGATAAACTTTTTGTTAAATTACCTGAGACTAAGGAACGGGTGACAGTTAAAGTCAATATTGTACCGAACTAATCGAATAAAAAACTAGGTTCTTGGTAAAACCTAACCGGCAAAATCTCTTTTCTGCAAGGAAAGCAGAATAGTTCTTCTCTCCTACAAGGAGAGAGGTCGGCACAGAGGTATTAAGCAAGTTTAACTTCATCCCTAGTCTAGTAGCTGGACTTTTGGAAAAAATAAGTTAAAAATCTTATACAGTAATATTTTTGCCTCAAATTAACCGTTTCCTTGATATATTCTGGATTTTAACTATTTTAGTTTTTTTAGGTATTTTTTCCGCTTGCTACTACTGGGTTTAGATAAATTTTTGGCTTGAACAATCTTAAAGTCCAAGTAGAATGTGTTTTGGCTGATGCAAATCTTCCCTAACCTATTTCCAGAGCATTCCTTCAGGAAAATGCTGCGCGATATGAATGCAAATATTCTGCAAGAAGGTGTAGCTCACTGACAAAAATATATGAGATAGGCAGTACTTAACTTTTATCCTTAGAAATAAGTGGAATAGGAAGTGCGTTACATTTTATTAATGTACCTTACTGGACTGAAACATCTACAACTATATGTTAGTATATTGGCGCGTAAAGAGTGGGGGATAAAAATTGTTGTTAGGTTTCTTCCCTCAAGCTAACCTACGCTTATTACAATATTCATTATTAGATGTGTCAGTCTACAATACTGTACTTCTAAAAATAAATGGGATATACATTACATTTCATTGATGTATACTAATAGACTGTTTCACCCCAACCTATATCTAAAAAATCTGAGTATTATTACACTAAAATCAAATGACAATCAAAATTAATATTACAACAGTAGAAACAATTCAATCAGTAGAAATAGAAGGAGACATTGATGCTAATACAGCCCCTACGGTTCAAGAAAAAGTTTTATCCTTAGTGAAATCCGATAGCAAAATTCTGATGGATATGACCAAGGTGCCATATATGTCTAGTGCTGGCTTACGCATGTTACTATCATTGTACAGACAAACAGAGGCTAAGAAAGGAAAAGTTGTATTAGTAGGAATTTGTGAGGAACTTCAAGATACTATGTCTGTGACGGGGTTTCTGGATTTTTTTACAATCGTTGACAAATATGATGACGGAATACAAGAACTCCAATGAAAATAAACATAATGAACGACAATAAACTAAAGCAAGTTGATTTATAGTAGTTTTCAAGTTAATGAACCACATCAAAAAATGATAATCCAGTAGGTATGTTCCGTAGAACATACCTACTGCGGCCTACCAAAATGAAAATTACTGCTAACAATAAAGCTCTCATCCTACCCATACTTAAACATATACTTACAGAATAGTCATGTTACAAGAGCGTATTGATATCCATCCTACCCACAGTCACGGTGACTTGAAATTGCGTAGGGGAAACCCTTTTCCATTTGGAGCAACTATGGTACCAGGGGGAGTAAACTTTTCCATATTTTCTTCTCACGCCATATCCTGTACATTGGTCTTGTTTCAAAAAGGTGCTCTAAAACCAATGGCAGAAATTCCTTTTCCTGAAGAATTTCGGATAGGGAATGTTTATTGTATGATTGTCTTTGATCTTGATGTTGAGAACATCGAATATGGTTACCGTATGGATGGACCGAATAATTTCCATGATGGTCAATGGTTCGATAAAAGTAAAATTCTCATGGACCCCTACGCTAAGATTATTGGAGGTCGGGATATTTGGGGAGAAACACCGAACTGGAATGATATTTATCAACATCGGGGGAGAATAGCTTATGATGATTTTGACTGGGAAAATGATCGCCCACTGGAAATTCCCCCAGAAGATGAAATTATCTATGAAATGCATGTTCGCAGCTTTACCGCTCATCCCTCTTCTGGCGTTAAACATCCGGGAAAATTTGCTGGTATCCGCGAAAAAATTCCTTACCTCAAAGAATTAGGTGTTAATGCGGTGGAGTTGATGCCCATCTACGAATTTGACGAGTTTGAAAATTCTCGCCCTAGCCCCATAACAGGAGAAATACTCTACAATTATTGGGGTTATAGTACTGTTGGATTTTTTGCCCCCAAGGCAGGGTATGCAGCTACAGGTAAATTAGGGATGCAGATGGATGAGTTAAAAACTCTAGTTAAAGACCTTCATAAAAATGGGATTGAAGTAATTCTGGACGTTGTGTTCAATCACACAGCAGAGGGAAATGAAAAAGGCCCGACAATTTCTTTCCGAGGTATTGACAATAATACATATTATATGCTAACACCCGAAGGTTATTATTTGAACTTTAGTGGTTGTGGTAATACTATTAATTGTAATAACCCCATTGTTCGTAATGTGGTGTTAGATTGTTTGCGCTATTGGGCAAGTGAATATCATATTGATGGTTTTCGGTTTGATTTGGCTTCAATTCTTGGACGTGATCCCTGGGGTGCACCATTAGCAAATCCTCCACTTTTAGAAACTTTAGCTTTTGACCCAATTTTAGCTAAGTGTAAATTAATTGCAGAAGCTTGGGATGCTGGTGGTTTGTATCAGGTGGGTTCCTTTCCTGCCTTTGGACGTTGGGCTGAATGGAATGGTAAGTATCGCGATGGCATTCGCAAGTTTATTAAAGGTGATTGTACTGTAGGGGAAATGGCACAACGCATACAAGGTTCTCCAGATCTTTATGCTGCCCAAGGTCGTGCCCCAGCAACATCTATTAATTTTATTACCGCTCATGATGGTTTTACTTTAGCTGATTTGGTTTCTTACAATGATAAACATAATGAAGCTAATGGTGAAAATAATAATGATGGTGCAAATGATAACGACAGTTGGAACTGTGGCACCGAGGGTTGGACTGACAACCCAGAAATTAATGCTTTGCGTAGCCGTCAGATGCGAAATGCGATCGCAATTATGATGGTTAGTCAAGGTGTCCCGATGTTATTGATGGGTGATGAAATTGGCCGCAGTAAAAATGGTAATAATAATACTTATTGCCATGACTCGGAACTAAATTGGCTAAACTGGAAATTTCTAGAAACTAATGCTGATTTATTTAGGTTTGTGAAGAATTGCATTGCATTTCGCAAAACACACCCAGTCTTGAGAAATCGCAATTATTTGCGCAATCAAGATTATGCAGGTAGTGGAAAAGCTGATATTACTTGGCATGGTACTCAAGCTTGGAATGCTGACTGGTCAGATAATTCTCGAACTTTAGCTTTTATGCTTTGTGGCAGGCATGCTAAAGAGGCAACAGAGGAAGATAATGATATTTATGTAGCAATGAATATGCATTGGGAAACTCTATGGTTTGATATTCCCAGCTTATCAGATGGGAAATATTGGCACATTTTTGCTAATACTGCTTGTGCCTCACCAGAAGATGCTTGGGAACCAGGGAGCGAACCTATTTTGTCAAATCAGCATGGGTTATTAGTTGGCGATCGATCTGTCGTCATTCTCGTAAGTCAATAAACTCAGATAATGATATTCTTATCTAAATGTTGGCAGAAGACCCAGGCTCTCCCCTTGAGCGTCGGGAGGATGTCAATAAAGAGGTCAAAAACTTCACTACTGAAGTGACACATCTAAAAGTGTGCGTTACGAGGTATTGTTAAATCTGTGTCACACCTAATATTTTAGCTGGCCAATGCACCCTAAATTAATACAGACTTTTGTGGCACTATTAGCGTGTCTAGATTGATTTTGTGGGTAAGTTAGAGTCAATGGAGGGTATCTCCTCCGAACCTTCTTCTGCAAGGAGGGGGTAGAATGTTACTCCCCAGTCGGAGAGTTATATTGAACCTACAGTTTTAGTCTAGACGCACTACTACGGGGTGAAATTATTGCAAAATCAAAAAATCAACAACAAAAAGGAAAAATTATGGCTTTCACAGCAACCCTAAAAATAATCGAAGACAATATTGCTGAAATAACATTATCTGGAGAGCTAGATGGGTCTACGGCTTCTGACTTTAAGGACAAAGTAGAAGAGGCAGCAGCTACAAATCCAAAAACACTTGTTTTGATGATGCACAACCTAGAATTTATGGCAAGTGCTGGCCTACGGGTATTAATCTTTGCTAAACAAAAAATGGCAGAAGGTGTTGATATTTATATGGTAGGTGTTCAAGAGTTAGTGAAGGAAACTATCACTAAAACTGGTTTCGATCAGAGTGTTTATTTAGTGGATGAATATAATATATAATGTAGCTAAAATGGTAGAGCTTTTGACAACGTAGTTAGAGTCTGCCATGTTATAAGGTGAGTCATAAGTCACAACCTATTTAAAAGGGCATATCTTTGAGAATTATGCCCTTTTAAGGGAAGTGCGGGAAGTATGGGAGGAATTTTTGAGCAATTTTTTCTTTTTAAATATTCTATATATTTTACAGCACTTTTTAGGATGATGAGGTACAGTCGAAGACTAATCTATCTCGCCTATCTAATAAAGGGATAAAACTTTTTACCTCACTAACTCCGAAACTGCTGTAATTCTCCATTTGACTACATTTTCCCCATATTTTTCTACCATGGTCGACCCAAAAGACTAACTTTTTGAGTTCTGCAGACGGACAAATAGGCGCTTTTTAGATCACAAAAAGCTTTAGTCAATATCAGTTAATGATTTGATATTTAATCAACAAGTCCTAGTTATTTGGTAACTAAGTCAGCTTAAGTTATATTTTTAATAACTCTAGGTTAAGTACGAAAATATGTTATACTAAATTTTCTGACTTGCTATTTTCAATAAGTAGTGATTTAGCCAGACTTTTAAGATTTGAGATTATATCTTTAAAATATGATATACAAAAAGCTAGGTCTAAGATGCAATTATATCCGAGTCATCATTACCTAGCCTCTATAACTATTAACAGTTTGAGATTATTATTAGCAATGGTATCTACAGAAGAAAACCTCAGAGAAGAACTAGATTCGCTACGACGAGAGATGGCCAAAGTCCAAGAAGAACTAGCGGCCTTCCGACTAGCTCAAAAGGTATTAACAGAAGTAACAGCAGGATGTACCTCTAACCCAGGAGGAATTATTAAAGCAGCTTTACAAAAAACTTTAGATGTTTGTGCTGATGTCACTGCTACCGAGAAGGGAAGTTTATTTTTGCTAAATCCTAAATCTAAGAAAATTGTAGACGCTATTCTTACAGATGCTGAAGTAACTTCCGAACAGCGAGCTAAACTGATAGGTAGTGTTAGAGACAAAGGGTTGGCAGGTTGGGTAAGTCGTAACCGTAAGATAGGATTAATTACAGACACAGAATATGACGATCGCTGGTTAACTTTACCTAATCAACCTTACATAGTTCGTTCAGCATTATGTGTTCCAATTTTAAATGGTCAAGATTTGCTTGGTATTATTACTTTTTTCCACTCTGAACCTAATCATTTTACTAAAAGGATGGCCGAGTCAATGCAGGCAACCGCAGAACACATAGGATTAGTTCTAGAAAATGCTAGACTCTATGGGCAACTAGATAATTATTCCAAAGCTCTTGACCGTGAATTAGAAAAGGGTAGACAAATTCAGATAGATTTTCTTCCCTACGATGTTCCTAAGTTGGAGCATTGGGAGATAGTTACTTATTTTCATCCTGCAAAGCAAGTAGCCGGAGATTTTTATGATGCTTTTACCCTGAGCAATAATCAAATAGGATTGGTCATAGCAGATGTTTGTGATAAGGGAGTGGGTGCAGCATTGTTTATGGCTTTATTTCGCAGCTTAATTCGTCTTTTTTCTACTCGGGAAACTCAATTACAAGAAACTGCAACTTTAATTGATTTTCACCATAATGCTCTTCAAGCTGTTCGTCTTACTAATGACTACATTGCCCAAGAACATTGGCAAATGAGTATGTTTGCTACATTATTTTTTGGGGTGCTAGATCCAGATACAGGTTTACTTAGCTATGTTAATGGAGGACATGAACCACTTTTTATTATTAATCAAGATGGTATAAAACAAATACTAAATTCTACCGGACCTGCGGTGGGAATGATGCCAAATATGAAGTTTAAAATTCAGGAAGTTAAGTTAGAGCCTGGAGAAATACTAATAGGTTACACTGATGGTGTTACTGAAGCTAAATCTCCTGAAGGAAAGTTATTTACAGACAAAAGGCTGAAAGAACTAGTGAAAAAACCGGCTAATTCTGCATTAGAATTAATGGATAGGATTAAAGATAGATTGTTTGATTATATGGAAGATGCAGCACAATTTGATGATATTACGATGTTAGCTGTGCGAAGAAATTAACTCAACATATTATTAACAAGACTTACGCAGTCTTGCTATATTATAGTGTTCTTTTGGTGATCATTTCAATTTGTTACACTACAATTAATTCCTTTGGGTAAGTCATGACTAATTAAAGATAAAAAAAGGAGGATGTATGAAAATATTCCCAGGAAAACTAGATTCTCTAGGACAAATTCGTAAATATGTTAAGTCAGCTGCGACAGAAGCAGGTTTAGAAAAAAAAGCGTTATATAAGCTATGTTTAGCAGTAGATGAAATAGTAACAAATATTATTATTCATGGCTATGATGAGAATGGTTTAGAAGGAGACATATCTGTACAAACTAAGATGGATGAAAAAAGTTTAACTGTTTATATTGAAGATACTGCAATACCTTTTAACCCCAATACAACAGAAGAAATTACAGAAGAACATTTAAAAAAAGGCTTAGAAGAACGTCCCGTTGGTGGTTTAGGAGTTCACTTAGCTTATCAAAGTGTTGATAAGTTTATTTATGAAAAGATAGAGAGTGGTAATCGTAATATTTTAGTTGTGAATAGGAATATAACATAATAGGGATAATTGTACTGAATATGCTAAATCGAAACTGTTTAAAACCAGGTGACTTGGTACAAGTTATTTCACCTAGTGGCTGTCTTCGAGAGTTAGATGCTTTTCACAAAGGAGTGGAAATTTGGCGATCGCATGGCTATCAAGTGGAACTTACTCCTAACTATGACAAGGAGTGGGGATATTTAGCAGGTACAGATGAAAGTCGCTATAGTCAATTAGTAGCAGCTATTAATAATGAAAATTGTCGTGGTATTCTATGCTCTAGGGGAGGTTATGGCGCTACTCGTATACTAGAAAACTGGCAAGGCCTCAATAATTGTTCATCGTCCACTCCTAAATGGTTGATTGGTTTTTCTGATATTACAGCTCTACTCTGGAGTTTTAGTAAGATGGGCTTCCTCTGCATTCATGGTCCATTATTGGCTACTTTATCTGCTGAACCAGAGTGGTCAATTCAGCGACTATTTGATTTAGTAGAGGGTCGTCCCCTAGAACCTCTAACAGGAAATGGTTGGGGTGGTGGTCAAGCAAAAGGCTACTTAATGCCAGCCAATTTGACTGTAGCTAGTCATTTATTAGGTACTAAGTATCAACCAGATTTGAGTGGGACAATTTTAGCTTTAGAAGATGTGAATGAAGCTCCTTACCGCATTGACCGAATCTTGACTCAGTGGCGTATGGCAGGTCTGTTGCAGCAGGTTAAAGGTATTGCTCTGGGGCGGTTTAGTCAGTGTTCCCCTGGAGCCATGAATCAGACTGAGTTTACTGTGGAGGAAGTATTGCGCGATCGCTTGGCTGATTTAAATATTCCTATTATATCTGAACTTCCCTTTGGCCATGATAGCCCTAATCTAGCTTTACCTGTGGGAGAGGAGGCCAATCTTGATGGAGACAAAGGTATTCTAGAAATTAAGAGGAAATAAAGAGAAAAAGAATTGATTAGCTTTGATAATATTTGTACAGTTCTACATAGTAGACTTCTCCAAAAATAACGATTTTGGAATAGGGCGGCAGTGGCATAAGAATTTTTTCTTGAGGTGTCTAGTGATATAAAGTTCAATAATAATACCGCTCCCCAAAATTACTGCTACACTCAGAAGCTTGCCAAAATAACTTTCTCTGATAACTAGAGTTACAAATAAATTAATTGATATTAATCATAATCTAAATTAGTGTAGGTTTGTTGTATTACATAAATGTGGGATAAAAGATTGACATTAACTTATATAATTCTGAAAACAATAACTCTCATTAGACCATAATAATAGATTTTAGTGTAAGCTTTTTGGTTACTAGTGTAGATATATTCTAATCTCTAAAATAACATCTATATCTATAATATGATGGGTACTGATTTAAAAATCAATCATCAAATATCAAATCTCACATCTATAAACGATAAATGAGAAAAAAATAAGGTATCAAACATCCCTTTTAAAGGGGATGAAAAAAAGTAAACTTCAGTATTTTAAGCCTCTGACTTCAGCGGTCGGTACTGATAACTTATAACTGAAATGACATCTCACACCTGAAAAATGACTAATCAACAAACTCTTAGGCGGAAACTCTTAGACTTAGATAATAGTAACTACAAAGCTTATAGGGACATTCAAGGTAGTTACGAATTTCCTGACTTTACCCTAATTATTGATTATATTCAGGGAGATCCCTTTGCCGCTCCTAGTAAACTTCGGGTCCAGGTACCTTATACAATTTCTAGCTTTCCTCCAGAACTTTATAAAACTCCTATTAGGGAAATTGCCTTACGAGATTTCCTCACTCGTAAATTTGACAAAATGGCCTACGAAATCAGTACCAGGCGTGGGACAGGTAACAGTGGGATGATAGCAATTACAAAAATGGGCCAAGAAGTTCTAGAAAGGACGTCAGTATACCTAATTAAGCTAGCGCCTCCAACTCCTAAAGCTGTTCCTGGATCAAACCCAGCTTTAGAAAGGGCAAAACCTATAAAATTAAGCAGTCAAAAGGGTGTAGAAGTTCGATTAATAGTAGGATTACCTGCTGGTGGTCGTCGGATTTTAGGTAGGCAAGCAGCA
>JAKQYG010000040.1 GCA_023356515.1 Trichodesmium sp. MAG_R04
CCCCAGGATTCAGTATAGCTAAAGGTAAATGAGCCGTACCCTCCTGGGAACCAATTAAAGCTAAAACTTCAGTTTCGGGGTCTACTGAAATATCAAATCTTTCATTATACCACTGAGCTACTGCCTCCCTAAAAGCTTGAGTATTAGAAAATAATGAATAACCATGAGTAGTAGAATCTTGTAAAGATTGAGCGATCGCTTCTAAAGCGTGAGGAGGCGCAGGTAAATCAGAAGAGCCGAGAGACAAATCTATTAAATTTTTTCCTGTTGCCTTGGCCCTAGCCTTAGCCAAATCCATATCAGCAAAGACATTAAAACTTAAGGGTTCTAAACGTTTTGATAATTGCATGTTGATTAAATCTTCCTTAGGACCCAAAATGGGGTTATGAGGTAAGAGTTAGATGACTATAAAAGAGGAGTACCTTTTGTTAGAGTAGCTTTAGGTAAGCAAAACGTTAACTTGTCGAAGAACTGCGGCTAATCACAAATTCATTCTAAATGAGGTTCTAACATCTCAACTAGCTTTTGATGTGTAATACTCCCTTCATGGGAGAGTAATAATTCTTCATTCTGAAACAGTTTAAGTGCAGGAAGTCCCTCGACCTGATAGGAAGTAATGGTTTCGGGGTTAGCATTAACCTCCATCTTTACCACTTTTAGACGATCATTATACTCAGTGGCCACCTTTTCTACTGAAGGGGCTACTAATTTACATGGGCCACACCAACTAGCCCAAAAATAAACCAATACTGGTTTTGTTGACTTTAGGACTTCAGCTTCAAACTCAGAATCAGTAATGACAATAATATTACTACTCACGTTTTTCTATTTTATATTTACTTAAATTTTCTCATAAATATTTTCTATTATTGCTGCTCATTTTCAAAAGTTTATTTTATATCGAACTCAGATCTACAAAAAAACCCTATTAGTAATGTTCGGTAATGCCAGTCTCTCTAGTAGGATAAGTTTGGAAGGATATTAACAATGAATGGGACAATAATTTTGATTTTTGACTTCTGTAAAACAGTTAACTCTTCATTTATAACTATCGTAATAAAACTTTACATCAACTCACCCCCCACAAAGTCCTAACCTGATCCCCGCCTCTGATAGACTTTAACACTGGGAAAAGAAAAAAAAGTTTTCCTTAATACTTTAGAAGAATAAAAATTCATGGATAACGTAATTGGTTTAGAAATTATCGAAGTAGTAGAACAAGCGGCGATCGCTTCTGCTCGTTGGATGGGAAAAGGAGAGAAAAATACTGCAGACCTAGTAGCTGTAGAAGCTATGCGGGAACGTATGAACAAAATTCACATGAGAGGGCGCATCGTTATTGGAGAAGGGGAACGAGATGAAGCGCCTATGCTCTATATTGGCGAAGAAGTAGGGATTTGTACTCAGGCTAATGCGAAAGAATTCTGTGATATAGAACAACTAGTCGAGATTGATATAGCAGTTGACCCTTGCGAAGGTACAAACTTAGTTGCCTATGGTCAAAATGGTTCTATGGCAGTATTAGCTATTTCTGAGAAAGGTGGTTTATTGGCAGCACCAGATGTCTACATGAAAAAACTAGCAGCCCCAGGAGTAGCTAAAAATCATGTAGATATTAATAAGTCAGCTACCGACAACCTTAAGATTATTTCAGAATGCATGGAACGTACTGTTGAAGAATTGGTAGTTGTAGTCATGGATCGCCCTCGTCACAAAGAGTTAATTAATGAAATTCGTGCTGCAGGTGCAAGAGTTCGCCTCATTAGTGATGGTGATGTTTCCGCTGCAATTTCCTGTGCATTTTCAGGTACAAATATTCATGCTTTGATGGGCATTGGTGCTGCCCCAGAAGGAGTAATTTCTGCCGCAGCTATGCGCGCTTTAGGGGGCCATTTCCAAGGACAACTTATCTATGATCCAGCTATTGTCAAAACTGGTTTAATTGGAGAAAGTAAAGAAGATAATATGAATCGACTCAAAGAAATGGGTATCAAAGATCCAGACAAAGTTTACAATGCTGAAGAGTTAGCTTCTGGAGAAACAGTTCTATTTGCAGCTTGTGGTATTACTCCTGGTACTCTGATGGAAGGAGTACGCTTCTTTCCTCATGGCGCTCGTACTCAAAGTTTAGTTATTTCTTCTCAGTCAAAAACTGCTCGGTTTGTAGATACTGTCCATATGTTTGGAGAATCAAAAACACTAGAACTGAAATAGAAGAAATAGTATTGTGTCAATCAAGGTTAGATACAATTAACAACTGTTCTAAAAAAAAATTTAGAGTTTGTTCGTTCAGTAGATTAGGGTTTGTTGAACTGATATGCTTTGACTTCAGCGCTCTGGGAAATTATTAATCTTTTGGGGTAGGTTTTAAGTTAAATATTTTAGTTAGATAGACATATACAAAAATTTTAACCATCCATAAAACCTGCCTCATTTTTGTTGAATGATAATTAGCATCAATCAAAATGATATAAATTTATCTTAAGTTTATCCTTTAAAGACGGGATTTAAATAAAAAAACAAAAAATAAACAAAATAAGAATTATATGAATATTGCAGTAATAGGACTTAGCCACAAAACAGCTCCAGTCGAAGTTAGAGAAAAATTAAGTATTCCAGAAACAGAAATACAAAATGCAATTACTCAATTGTGCAGTGGAACGTATACCCAAGAAGTGGGAATTCTTAGTACTTGTAATCGTTTAGAAATTTATGTAGTTACTAATGAAATGCAGCCTGGTATTAAGGAAGTAACTCAGTTCCTTTCTAACTCTAGTAAAGTACCTTTAAATCAGCTTCGCCCTCATTTATTTATGTTACTCCATGAAGATTCTATTATGCACTTAATGCGAGTTGCTGCTGGATTGGATAGTTTAGTATTAGGTGAAGGACAAATTTTAGCTCAGGTTAAACAAACTCATAAACTGGGACAAAAATACAAAGGTATTGGGCGTATTCTTAACCGTTTATTTAAGCAAGCTGTAACTGCTGGAAAAAGGGTGCGAACAGAAACAAGTATTGGCACTGGGGCAGTTTCTATTAGTTCTGCTGCAGTGGAATTAGCTCAGATGAAATTAGAAGATTTATCTAATTACCGAGTGGCTATTGTGGGTGCTGGTAAAATGTCAAAATTACTGGTGCAACACTTATTAGCTAAAGGCGCAAATAAGATATCAATTATTAATCGTTCTGTGGGACGTGCTCAAGATTTAGCAAATAGTTTTAAAGATGCAGATATAAATGTTTATTCTATGTTAGAAATGGGTCAGGTTATTGGTAAATCCAATCTAGTATTTACTAGTACTGGTGCAACTGAAGTAATTTTAGATAAAGCTAAATTAGAAAAAATTTTAGATCCTTTGCAAGCTATAATGTTGGTGGATATTTCTGTACCTCGTAATATTGCTACTAATGTAAGTGAATTACCAAATGTTCGTTGTTTTAATGTGGATGATTTAAAGGCGGTTGTTGCTCAAAATCAAGAAAGTCGTCGGCAAATAGCTATAGAAGCTGAGGTTTTATTGGAGGAAGAGGTAGAAGCTTTTGATGTGTGGTGGAAAAGTTTGGAAACTGTTCCAACGATTAATTCTTTACGACAAAAAATAGAGACTATCAGGGAACAGGAATTAGAAAAAGCTTTATCTCGTTTAGGTTCAGAATTTGCAGAAAAACATCAAGAGGTAATTGAGGCTTTAACTAGGGGTATTGTAAATAAAATTTTGCACGATCCGATGGTGCAGTTACGAGGGCAACAGGATATTGAGACAAGGCGTCATGCGATGGAGACTTTACGGCTTTTGTTTAATTTGGAGCCGGAAGTTAGTTCTGGGAAGGTAATTTAGTTAGGGCTTGCTGAAAAATCCAAAAAACTTACACCTTCAGGATTTAAGGCATTTTTTATCATATATAATTCCCCATTTTTAGCTAAAATACACCGAAAATGGCTCCAAACCCAGTATTAGTAAAGTGATACTATACTAAAACGACACTTCAACTATTACAGCGGATTCATACCACAAGAAAAATTGCTGTCGATAAATAATCCGGGAAGGACCGTGAATCTCCATTTCGTGACCTTTAGCTAAAATCTCACAGCCACGTTGGGCAGAAAGTACATATTTGTTTTTGGCTTGAGGATCAATCTTTTTGAGCTTCCGATTTTTCTCAATGTTAGGTCGATTAAAATCAAGGGTATTTTTACCGCAATGGCGCTGAGGAGACCAATTGGGTTGGGGGCCACGTTTTTTACCAGAGATTCTTGGTCTTCCTTTGTACAGAGGAATCCCCCAAGTTCGACCATTAATTTTCCGAGGGCCTTGAATCCGACCTTCCTTAAGCAAAACTCGGACTCGTTGAGCAGAAATACTTAATAAACAAGCAGCTCCAGTTGTACCGACAAACATAATATTTGATTATGTATTTTATAGCAATGAGCACTCACATCTTTACATATTACTATCGCATTTAAGTGTAGTACAATTTTACGCTACTATCTACCAATACTTTTACGTATTCTACATTAGTAGTAACTTGTATTATGTAAATATACCAGCGCACGTTGCTATACTATTGCGTATAGCAGAATAATACCAAATAATACAAAAGTTACAAAGGCAAGGGTATACTTTTGGGTGCTTCAGATAAAAAAAATCCCTAGTCTAGGGTTTGCGGAAAAAAGCAGAGTGTGGGAAGTGTGGGGAGGGAGTGTTTCATTCTAAAAGAAGTGCTGGCGCAAGTGCGGCCGCTATATTGCCTAACCTCTTAAATAAAAATATCTAAATAAGCACTTATACTGAATTATTCGCCTATTCTCTATCGCTGTAACCCTTATAATGTAAGCTTTTTAATTTTTGGCTATGTGTAATTAATTTTGTGTACCTGCTTATAGTGCTAAATACAATTCAAAATTCAAAATTCAAACGTTATAGTTTTAAAAGCTATAGTCATTACAATTAAGTTCCGTACAGTCTAACAATGTCATCCAGTGTTGTTTCTGGTATGCTGTAAGCCATAATCCAAAAAGTTAATTCTTCCCCCTATTCTACTGCTGGTTCTTATTTGTAACTACTATATATGTAGGGCTTGATGATTAAATATCAAAGCATTTAAAAATAAAGGTTTTAGCCTTTTTTTGCTCGAAAAAAGGACCTGGTTTTCTTTCCTTAAATTTGCATAAAGAGAAGATTGGGAGCAGACAAGATTTAATCTCTTCCCACACCTCCCACACTTCCCAGTTCAACTCCCCATAGTTGGAGGTTGCGCTGGAATAGCAGCAATAATTGCATCTATCACCTTAGCAATAGGCAAAATACGCATTCCTAGATCCGGTGGTTGCTGACCTTTGGGAATAATTGCCTTTTTAAAACCTAACTTAGCAGCTTCCCTTAATCTCAACTCCAATTGAGAAACAGGTCGTACTTGTCCTCCCAAACCTACCTCTCCTAGCAAAATAGTTCGGGGGTCAACTACCCGATCGCGAAAACTAGCCACTATAGCAATAGCTACTCCCAAGTCTGCTGTAGGTTCTTCCACACTTAAACCTCCCACGGTCGCCACATAAGTATCCAACTTTGATAAAGGAATGCCTACCCGTTTTTCCAACACTGCCAAAATCTGTTGCAACCTACTACTATCAATTCCAGTAGTAGAACGTCGAGGAGAACCATGACTTGCCGGGCTTACTAAAGCTTGAATTTCTACAACTATTGGGCGGGTACCTTCCATCGACACAACTGTAGAAGTTCCTGAGGAATACTCATCCCTACTTCCGAGAAATAATTCGGATGGGTTTAATATTTCTTTTAAACCATTAGCAACCATTTCAAATACTCCAATTTCGTGAGTAGCACCAAAACGATTTTTCATAGAGCGTAACAAACGGTGGGAAGCAAAGCGATCGCCTTCAAAATATAGAACTGTATCTACCAAGTGTTCTAAAACACGAGGACCTGCTAAAGCACCATCTTTAGTTACATGACCAACTATTAATAAAGTAATATTTTCCCGCTTTGCTACTTGCATTAATGCTGAAGTACATTCCCGGACTTGAGCAACTGAACCAGGAGCAGAAGTCAAAGAAGCAAAATAGATAGTTTGGATACTGTCAATTACTGCTAGATATGGTTTGAGAGATTCCAACTCTCTCAAAATTACTTCTAAATCTGTTTCTGGCAATAAAAATAAATTTTCCTGAGAATCTGTAGCAGAATCCTTTATAGATTCAAAATTACCATGACTTTCTTGATTTTCATTTAAAGATAAATCCTCGTCTATCTCAATATTTGAAACATTATCCTTATCCTCTACTTCTACTTCATTGAAATTGGTAATTAGACGTTGTGAACGTAATTTCACTTGTTGTCCAGACTCTTCCGCTGATACATACAACACCCGACATTTACTAGACAACTGATTAGCTACTTGTAATAAAAGAGTAGATTTACCAATACCAGGCTCTCCACCAATTAATACCAAGGAACCAGGAACAATTCCACCACCAAGCACTCGGTCTAACTCTTCAAACCCAGAAGGCATTCTAGATAAAGTTTGGTCAGAAATCTGAGACAATAAAAAAGATGCTCTTGGTTGACCAGAAGAATTATCTGTCTCAGATGCTTCTTGAGAATTAATACCAATATCAGTTAGTCCCAATCTTTGTAAAGTAGTTACAGTTGTTTGTTCTATCTCCTCTTTTAGAGAATTCCAAGTATTACACCCAGGACATTTGCCAAGAAATTGGGTGGACTCATAACCACATTCTCTGCAAACATACTTTGTTTTCTGTTTTGGCATTTCTTAAAATAAATTAATATTTACTGGCCAATATAAAACATTCTAAAGTTGAACTAATTTTAAGCCTAGGAGTAGTAACAATAGTAATTTCTCTTGTAATCTTGATAATAGAGTTAAAAAAATTAATATTAAATATTATTATAAACCTTAGTTAAGGAGTGTGAGAAAAAGTGGAATATAACAAAGAAAAAATATTGGTTGTTGATGATGAAGCAAGTATCCGTCGCATTTTAGAAACTCGCCTGTCAATGATTGGCTATGAAGTTGTTACTGCTGCTGATGGGGAGGAGGCTTTGGAGACTTTTCACAATACAGACCCACATTTGGTGGTATTGGATGTGATGATGCCAAAATTAGATGGTTATGGCGTCTGTCAAGAGTTACGCAAAGAATCAGATATTCCCATAATTATGCTTACTGCTTTGGGAGATGTTGCAGATAGAATTACAGGCTTAGAGTTAGGTGCTGATGATTATGTAGTCAAGCCTTTTTCTCCAAAAGAACTGGAGGCAAGAATTCGTTCCGTATTACGTCGGGTAGATAAAAATGGGGGTAATGGTATTCCTAGTTCTGGTGTTATTCAAGTCAGCACTATTAGAATTGATACTAATAAACGTCAGGTTTATAAGGGTGACGAAAGGATTAGACTAACTGGCATGGAGTTTAGTTTGTTGGAGTTATTGGTAAGTCGTTCTGGAGAACCTTTTTCTCGTTCTGAGATTTTACAAGAAGTATGGGGTTACACTCCAGAGCGTCATGTAGATACCCGGGTGGTTGATGTTCATATTTCTAGACTCAGGGCTAAGTTGGAACAAGATCCAAGTAACCCAGAATTGATTTTAACTGCACGAGGTACTGGTTATCTCTTTCAACGGATTATTGAACGTGATGAAGTGGGTTAAAATATAGTTATAGTTTACTTAAAAGCCTATTAATGAGGAAAGGGAATAGGGAGTGGGCAATGCTATTGATAACTAATAACTGAAAATATGACTCAATCTGACCAAAATAAAGTATTACGAATGCTCCCTATAATAGTAGGAGCATTAGGTGGGACTTTACTTATGATGAATCGATTTTTCACCCCTAATCTTTTAGCTTCCCAAGCTCGTTCTGATGTAGTAGGAGTAATTTTAAGTGCTTGTTTAATTTTGACTGGTTTACTTTGGCAGCAAATACAACCAAGTTCTCCTGATACTGTTAAATTAATTGGTGAATCTGGATTTGAATTATTACCTGAATTATCAGAGATAGTTAAAATTGAGCTAGCTTGGGCTTCTAGCTTACTATTAACTAATACAGTTACTAAAACTGTTATTATCTGGTATCAAGGGAAAGTTTTATTAAGAAGAGGAATTTTACCAGCTGAATCACTAATTAAGCCAGGAAATATTTTTAAGCGAGTTTTGGATAAACAAAAACCTATTTATTTAGTAGATTTAAAAGTTTATCCAGGTCGCATTGAGTTTAATTATTTGCCAGAAAATACTCAAGGTATAATTTGTCAACCTATTGGCAATAATGGTGTCATGATTTTGGGTGCAAATGCACCTCGTAGTTACACTAAACAAGATGAAAATTGGATTTCAGGCATAGCAGATAAATTGACGGATACCCTGTCAAAAAAATTATAGTGCTGTAGTTCAGAGAATAAGATTTTTTATGACCACTTAAAAATATTTTTCGACAGTTTTGGTTACTTACTATTAAGTAAATTATTCAAGAGTTTAATAGTTTATTGTATCAACTTTTTCAGATTGTTTTGTAAAGTATTTTGACTATTTTATTGAGTGACTTATTTACTAGCGGTTCCCTTTGTTATGAGGCACAATTTTATTTTTTTTAATAGCTTGCATAAACTTGTTTATAGTAAGTATGATACTCTTCAGATAATAATGGTTCCCACCAATCTCGGTTATTTAAAAACCATTTCACAGTCTGACGTAGACCTTCTTCAACAGTTACTGAAGGTTGCCAACCTAGCTCAGTTTTAATCTTTGTCGCATCAATAGCATAACGTTGATCGTGTCCTGGTCTATCCTTGACAAAAGTAATTAATTTTTCACAAGGTTTTACAGGTAAATTATTTGCCAACTCATCCATAATTTGACACAACATTTGTACTAAATCAATATTTTTTACTTCGTTATTTCCACCAATATTATAAGTTTGTCCTGGTTGACCTTTATGAATCACCGTATCTAATGCCCGACAATGATCTATTACGTATAACCAATCTCTAATATTTTGCCCGTCTCCATAAACTGGTAATTGTTTTCCTAATAACATATTGATACACATTAGAGGAATTAACTTCTCGGGAAAATGATATGGTCCATAGTTATTAGAACAATTAGTAATAATTGTAGGTAAACCATAAGTATGATGATATGCTCTGGCAAAATGGTCACTTCCTGCTTTCGATGCAGAGTAAGGACTATTTGGAGCATAAGGCGTAGTTTCTGTAAATGCAGGGTCTTCAGGAGTTAAGCTACCATAAACTTCATCAGTTGATACATGGAGAAATATGCACCTACGGTTTGAATTTTGGGCTAGAGAACGATAATGACTTCTGAATGCTTCTAATAGAGTAAAAGTACCTACAACATTAGTTTGGACAAAAGCTGTTGGCCCTAATATAGACCTGTCGACATGAGATTCTGCTGCCAAGTGGGCCACCATATTTATATCCTCTTCTTGGAGTAAGCTATCTACTAAAGAGCGATCGCAAATATCTCCTTGGACAAAACGAAAATTTGGCCTATCTTGTAAATCAGCTAAAGTTTCCTTGTTACCAGCGTATGTGAGAGCGTCTAACACAACTACTCGTTGATTAGGATAGTTGTTACACCAGTAATAGGTAAAATTAGAACCAATAAACCCAGCACCCCCAGTTATTAACAATCGATTTTCCATAATTTTCATCCCGTAAAGCTGCAATTATCAAACATATTAAACTAATCATCTTATACTTCCCGGCTTTTAGTCCCAGGGGTTATCGGTTTCTATGTATTACTTGCTGTATAACTTATTAAAAAATAGCAGGGAAAAACCTCGCAATTTAGGGCAAGGAGACTCTTTGGGCCTTTTCCTTTTTTTTGCTAAGCTATATTAGCATAAATATATTAAGTGTTTGGTCAATACTATGATAGTTTTCGAGTAGCCTAAAAATCCAGCAAAAAGGACTCAGTATCTTAGCTGAGGAGAACTTTTGCTCGGGGAGATACTTTATCTTAGCTATACTGACTAACGAAGAGAAGAATCATAAAACTAAAAATTCCATCGCCAATAGTTGCGGGGAGCGTCAATAAATTTAGCCAAGATTTTGGTGTGAGGAAAATATTATAGTGAGTCAGGCAGAAATATTAACACAAGCAAAACAAGGAGATCCCGGAGCTATAGAACTTCTAATAAACCAAGCATTAAACAATATAGGGATTCAAGCTAGAGCTAATACTCAGAAAAACAATCTGCATATTTTACTAGAAGCATCTGAACTGCCAGATCGACAAACTTGTATCAAAGTAATTCATCAAGGAATGAAAGCTCTCGGAGTACCATCGATTGATGTTGTCAATATTTATGGGCGAATATTGGGTCATACAATTCCTGGGTGGACAGAAGTAATTAAACTACATCAACCTAAAATATGCTATCCAGCAGGAGTAGAAACAATTTGGTGGCAACCAGAAAATAAAAACTATTCCCAAGAATCTTTTACACTGACTCTACCTTACCTACCTAAAAAAGTAACTTTACATAATTCAGAAATAACCCAGAAAAAGCGAAAAGAAGAAGTAGATATTTCTGTTATTTATCCCAATCAACCTCCAAGAAAAAAAAGCAAATTGGTAATAACAGAAAAAATATTTTCTCCTCACCGTATTGAGAGGCAATCTTCAAATAAAAGTAACAAATCTCTTTGGCTATTAGTAAGTACGATTAGTATAATATTAGTTCCTATCTTCACTATATTTTTTGGTTCTCAAACTTACAGATTAAATACTATTATTTCAAATATTTTTTCACCACACAAAATATCTCATTCAAAGGCCTCAGTAGCAGAAGTTAGTCAGTCAGTTTCAGAAACTATATCTACTCGCAAAAATATACAAAATCCCCAAACTACACCAACTCAGAATAAACTTCACTTATCAGAAATTTCTGAGTTTATTTTATCATCAATTAAATCTCCCATAAACCCAGAGACTAGAATCACTATTAAGGCTGTAGGTGATATTATTCCTGGTACTAATTATCCGAAAAATAAATTACACCCAAGAAAAAAAGAGCTATTTGCATCAGTAAAACCACTTTTGCAAAATGCTGATATTGTGTTTGGTAATTTTGAAAGTACCTTAACAAGTTATCCTAATAGTCGCAAAAAAATGGGTAGTGGTCGGGTATTTGCTTTTAGAACACCACCAGATTATAGGCACTTATTGAAAGATGCTGGGTTTAATGTATTGAGTGTAGCAAATAATCATTCTTTCGATTTCTTCAAGAAAGGTTTTGAGGATACAATTACAAATATTCAAACTACAGGAATGCAGGCAGTTGGTAAAAAAGGAAAAATTATTTATCGGAAAGTTAAAGGAATTAATATAGGCTTTATTGCTTTTAGTAATTACAATTATCATAATTCTATTCTTGACCTAGATTCTGCTAAGAAACTTGTGCAGGAAGCAGATAAAAATGCAGATATTGTTGTCATATCTGTTCATGCAGGTGCAGAAGGAACTAGAGCATTAAGAACCAAGAATAAAACAGAATATTTTTTTGGTGAAAATCGAGGCAATAAAGTTTTATTTGCCCATAAATTAATAGATGAAGGTGCAGATTTAATTTTGGGTCATGGTCCTCATGTACCAAGAGCAATGGAAATTTATCAAGGAAAATTAATTGCTTATTCTCTAGGAAATTTTATGGGTTATCGTACATTGTCTAGTAAAGGAAAGTTGGGATATTCTTTGGTTTTAGAGTTAGATATTAATTCTAGAGGAGATTTTGTTTCAGGTAAAATTCTGCCTGTGCATTTGAATAGCAAAGGTATTCCTTATCATGATAAACTTGGTCGGAGTATTAAGTTAATTAAGGAATTAATAAAAAAAGATTTTCCAAAGACAATGTTAGAAATTAATAGTAAGGGTGAGATAACAAGGAAGAAAGAATAAGAAATAAATAAGAGGAATTTAGCAAATTTTCCAATTTTTGGAAAAACTTGTCGGAGGCAGTTCTTTTTCTTTTTTTTTCTTTCCCTGCTCTCTTGCTTCCCAAATCCCTATTCTCTTTTCTCAAAATGATTAATCAAACAAATATAAATCGAAAAGTTTTAAATAACGGTATAGTTGTAATTACAACAGAAAATACGATGGCTGATCTTGTATCAGCAAAAATATTCTTGAGAATAGGTAGTATTTATGAAGCTAGAAGCCAAGCTGGAATATCAAACTTATTAGCAGCAGTCTTGACAAAAGGAACAGAAAAATTATCCTCTTTAGATATTGCTAATAAAATTGAATCAGTAGGAGCAAGGCTAGGAAGTGATATAACAACAGATTATTTTTTGCTAAGTATAAAAACAGTATTAGAAGACTTTGATGATATCTTTCAATTATCAGGAGAAATAATCAGATATCCCTCCTTCCCAGAAGCAGAAATTGAGTTAGAAAAACGGATTACTATTCAAAGTATTCGTGCACAACTAGAAGAACCTTTTGCTGTGGCATTCTCTCAATTACGAGAGATGATGTATCAAAACCATCCTTATGCTTTATCAACTTTAGGCACTGAAAATACAGTATCTCAGATCACCCGCTACGACATTCAAAAATTTTATCAAACTTACTTTCGTCCAGATCGTATAGTGATATCTATAGTAGGCAAAATTAGTAATGCAAAAGCGATGGATTTAGTTGAACAAACTTATGGAGATTGGCAACCACCAATAACACCTATCTCAACTTTAGATTTACCAACAATAACTCCTCAACCTTTCACAGCAAAAAAATATCAAGCAATTCAACAATCTGTTATTATGCTTGGGTATTTGGCAGCAAATGTTAATAGTCCTGACTATGCTCCTTTGAAATTACTTAATACTTATTTGGGAAATGGTTTATCAAGTCGTTTATTTGTAGAACTAAGAGAAAAAAGAGGTTTAGCTTATGATATTTCTGCATTTTATCCTACCCGTCTCTATACCTCTAACTTTACAGTTTATATAGGTACAGCAGCAAAAAATACAGTGGTCGCTCAAGCTATGTTAAAAGCAGAAATAGAACGTTTAGTTACTGACTTACTCAGTGAAGAAGAATTAGAAATATCTAAAAACAAATTATTAGGTCAGTATGCTTTGGGCAAGCAAACAAATTCACAAATAGCTCAAGTTTTAGGATGGTATGAAATCTTAAATTTAGGCATTGAATTTGATGCTAGATTTCAAAAAAATCTATCCACGGTAACGGTCTTAGAAGCACAACAAGTTGCTAGTAAATACTTCATTGAACCTTATATTTCAATTGTTGGAAAGGAAAAATAATTACTAATAAATTACTAATAATTTATCAAATCTTGTAAGAATTTAGCTATCAGTCATTGATGATAAATTTAGAGAGAATTAAAACTTACATTCCATACCTCAAAATGTAGCATCTTAAACTAGGGATTAAAAGCCTTGCCTGATAATAATTATAAATTTCGTAAGTAAAAATACATGTTACATTCTACATTCCGCACTTCTTAACATTAAATTGATAATTGTTATTAATATATCGCCCCGAATGTTCTCCCTAAAAGCCTTATAGCTATAGGCATCTATTTTTGCCATTATCATTATAAAGAATTGTAACTAATTTTCTCATGAAAAATAAGTTCTAGAATGAATGTTTTTCGTATAATTCTCTTTGAAAATGTAAATATACATAAAAATACATGAAGATCTGCGAAATTTCGGTTACATTATCTATTGATAATTAAAGGGACAATTATTACTACTACCTCTTCTGTAATTACCATTTCTAGTAACTCCTGACTACTTACTCCCTCTCTAAAAAGAAATCCTATTTAGGTACGCTGCACGTAACGTCCCTACCTACTTCCCTACTTCTTAAAAAGACTTTTTTAGCAGACCCTAAGTATAGGAGCTTGCAAGTATATGGAGTATAAATATTATTGATGAAGTCTTTATATTATAAACATATTGACCGCTACGAATGCAGCTTACTAATATTAAAGACCCTATCTTTTTATGTTTTTCAAGGAACTTGCCAAATACGTTGGTGATATTGTTCTGGTTCAGCGCATGGATCAACCACAGAATGACTATGTTCAGTAATATTATGTGAATGAGAATGGTCGTGATGATGGTGGTGATGACCGTGATAATTTTCCCTATTAGTAACAGTAACTAAGCGAAACTTACACATTTCACAGTTCATCTTTACTTCTCCTAATTGTGTTTCTACTTCCCTCTCTCGCAATAATTCTAATAATCTTGGATGGGCTCCCATTTCTGGTAAACAAGTCATAGAAATATGTGGATATTCTTCTTGTTGTTGAGCGGTAATATCAAATATTTTCTTAACCAAAACTCCAGTAAATAAAAAGTAGGGTAAAACAATAATTCGCTTCGGTTGATATAACCTTGCTCGCCGAAAACCCTCTTCTAAACGTGGATGAGTAATGCCAATAAAACAAGTTTCAACTGTTAAATAACCACTGCCTTCCCATAGCATTCGAGCTAATTTATAAACATCTCCATTAGCATCAGGGTCACTAGAACCTCGCCCTACAAATAATAAGACTGTTTCCGAGCGGTTAAAATTAGTTTCGTCTAATTCTGTAAGACGCGATCGCCACAATTCTATAATCTTTGGAGTAATACCAAAATTTCGCCCATAATAGAATTTTATTTCAGGATATCGTTGCCTTGCTTGATCTAATTCATTAGTAATATCAAATTTATTGTGGCGAGCTGCAAATAACAAAATTGGTAAAGCAGATAAATGTGTATAACCTTGTTCTACACATTTATCTACCCCCTCTTGAATAGTAGGTCCTGTTAATTCCAAAAAACAAGGTATTACAGGTCGAGATTTATCTAAATTTTGATAAGCTGCAATAAAGTCTAAGAAAGTTTGTTTTCCTTCAGCATCTCTTGTACCATGACCTATCAATAGTAAAGGTCTTTGTAAGGGTAATTTATGTAATTTATATTCTGTAGATAAATTGTTTTTTTCTATAGTTGAAGTTCGGATTTCTTGTGTTATATTTTTTAGGTTTTGATTTAAATATTGCATTAATTATACCTTTCCCATGCTAGGCAGGAAATTAGGGTTTACAACTGATAATTAGGTATTCTGGCTCATCAATTTCTTTTGATTAGCAAGTAGTTATTTATTAGAATTATTGCAGAAGTTAGCAGTAGGGAATTAGTAAGATATTAATGTAAAAAACAAGGAAAAAAATTTTACTTTCATAAGAGGTCTATTTTTTTCTATTTGCTATTTTGATCGATTTACAGTTGCCGCACAGCCTCGGAATTTCACCAAAGTTTCCCTAATTTATCAGTAAAATATCTGGCAGAAATTATTGTTGGCAAAAATTGCTACAAAATTCCTGCTTATGTGAATATATTTCCTTTATTTTAGCTCATATAACGTTTCTAAATCATTAGTAAAATATCTGGAGGGGTGATCTAATAAGGTGAAACCCTTTTGGAGTAAGCTTAGAAGAACCTACCTTTAGGAAAAATTAAGGGGTTGAGAATGGGTTCTTAAGATACTGACTAGCCATTAAGTGGCCTGAATGACCTATTTCTTCATTAATATTCTGAATACTAAGGCCAAATGCAAATAGTTTTTTTCAAAATAACATTGCCTCAAACAATTATTAAGTACTACTTACAGGCAGTTTGTTACCCCCCTAGATAAAATATTCAGGACTTACCCAAAGGCACTATTACCGAAAAATTGGTTTTAAAGCCTCCCCCATAAGCGGGGGACTTTTTAGTTGATTTTTTTTCACTGGTCTAGTCCTTGTTGCTTTTTAGTTCACAGGAAATATATTAGTCGCGGGTGGGCATACCGAGACAAAAAACGGACGGGTCGGCAAGTGTAAGACTACTGCCAAAG